>JADGEA010000061.1 GCA_016744615.1 Flavobacteriaceae bacterium | reverse complement strand
TTGTTCTATATTTTCGTTTTCTTCTTCCATCCTTAATTTCTTTCCAATTTGAAAGAGTTTAATATTTTGAGATAAATTTTAATTTTCTTCTAACAGATCTAGTTCAACTTTTAGATTATTGATGATGAATTTTTGTCTGTCTGGAGTGTTTTTCCCCATATAGAATTCAAGTAGCTGATCAATAGAGGTTTCCTTATCCATCATTACCGGATCAAGTCTGATGTTCTTCCCAATAAAATGAACAAATTCATCAGGTGAAATTTCTCCAAGTCCTTTAAACCGTGTCATTTCAGGTTTTCCTCTTAGTTTTTGAATAGCATTTTTTTTTTCTTCTTCAGTATAGCAATAAAAAGTTTCTTTTTTATCTCTTACCCTAAAAAGTGGTGTTTCTAAAATATATAAATGCCCTTCTTTGATCACTTCCGGGAAAAATTGCAGAAAAAAGGTAATCAATAATAATCGGATATGCATTCCATCTACATCTGCATCTGTTGCAATTACGACATTATTATAACGTAAATTTTCAATACCATCTTCAATATTCAATGCTGACTGCAATAAATTAAATTCTTCATTTTCATAAACAATTTTTTTGCTTAACCCGTAAGAATTCAATGGTTTACCTTTTAAGCTGAAAACGGCCTGGGTATTTACATTACGTGATTTTGTGATAGAACCACTTGCAGAATCTCCCTCAGTAATAAAAAGAGAGCTGTCTAAACGATTATCTTTTTTCATTTCATTCAAATGCACCCTGCAATCACGTAATTTTTTATTGTGTAAACTTGCTTTTTTAGCTCTTTCACGGGCTATTTTACGAATACCTGATAATTCCTTTCTCTCTTTTTCTGCTTGCAAGATTCTACGCTGTATCTTTTCAGCTGTTTGCGGATTTCGATGTAAATAATTATCGAGTCTTCGTTTGACAAAATCATTGATAAAAGTACGAACGGTTGGTAATCCACCACCCATTTCTGTAGAACCAAGTTTTGTTTTGGTCTGACTTTCAAAAACAGGTTCCATCACTTTGATACTGATAGCAGTAACTATGGATTTTCTAATATCAGATGCCTCATAATTCTTTCCAAAAAAATCACGAATTGTTTTTACTATAGATTCTCTATAAGCATTTTGATGTGTACCACCCTGTGTAGTGTGTTGTCCGTTTACAAAAGAGTGAAATTCTTCACTATATTGTGATTTACTGTATGTTAAAGCAATTTCAATATCTTCTTCCATCAAATGAATGATAGGGAAAAGTTTAGATTCTTCAGCAATATTCTCTTCTAATAGATCTTTTAAACCATTTTCAGATTTAAATTTTTTACCGTTAAAAAGGATGGTCAAACCAATATTTAAATACACATAGTTCTTAATCATTTTCTCTATATATTCATTTCTGAATTTATAATGAGAAAAAATATCCTGATCTGGTGTAAAGGAAACTTTCGTGCCTTTTCTTAAACTAGATTCTTCCTCAGGAGCATCATTTATTAAAATACCTTGGTTAAATTCCGCAATTTTGGATTTATTATCTCTAATAGATTGCACTTTAAAATAGGAGGAAAGTGCATTCACTGCCTTTGTTCCAACTCCATTTAAACCAACTGATTTTTTAAAGGCTTTTGAATCGTATTTGCCACCAGTATTCATCTTTGATACTACATCAACAACTTTTCCTAGAGGGATACCTCTACCGTAATCACGAATGGTAACCTGATCGCTTTTTATGGATATATCAATTGTTTTACCGGCTCCCATTACAAATTCATCTATAGAATTGTCAAGAACTTCTTTGATCAAAATATAGATTCCATCATCGGGAGCTGACCCGTCACCAAGTTTTCCAATGTACATACCCGGTCGCATGCGAATGTGCTCTTTCCAGTCTAACGAGCGTATATTATCTTCTGTATATGTTGTTTCTTTTGTCATTAAAATATTTTGGGTAAAGTAGCGATGCTAAAGTAGTGAATACACTTAAAAAATAAAAAGGAAGATTAAGATTTTATTAACACAATAATTAAATAAGTATTTGTTGGTATTTATTTGTTATTTTTACCTAATAAATAATAGAAAATGATAAAGAAACAAATACCTAATTTATTCACTTTATTGAATTTATTGTCAGGAATTATTGCCATCATGTTTGCTTTATCCGATAAACTAGTAGAAGCAGCATTTTTTGTATTTTTAGGGATATTTTTTGATTTTTTTGATGGATTTTTTGCTAGAAAATTTAATGTACAGGGAGAATTAGGCAAACAACTAGATTCATTAGCTGATATGGTAACCTCGGGTGTTGCTCCTGGTATTGTGATGTTTCAATTGATATTATATGCGACTACACAACAATGGTTTATGGAATTATCTTATGCACATATGACCTCGTGGCAGGATTATACGGATATTTTTTATTATTTTATTCCTTTTATAGGATTGCTTATTCCTTTAGCTTCAGCTTACCGATTGGCAAATTTTAATATTGATGAGCGTCAAACAAGTTCATTTATTGGATTACCAACACCAGCATTGGCTATTTTTGTTCTTTCTCTTCCGTTAATTCTACATTATTCAGATCAGCAATTTTTTATCCACTTGATACATAATAAGTATATATTGATCTCTGCAACTTTATTGGGAAGTTATTTGCTAAACGCAGAGATTCCTTTGTTTTCTTTAAAATTTAAAAATTATAGTTGGGCTTCTAATAAGATCAAATATATTTTTATTCTGCTAACAATAATTCTACTGTTCTCTTTAAAAACGGTTGCAATTCCACTTATTATAATTTTATATGTAACTCTTTCCATTATTGAAAATAGTTTAATGACAAATAAACTTAAATAAGTCGCATCTATTTCATATACAGTATGTTATTATAATTTATTTTAGGGTTTAGTTATATTTTGTCATAATTTGATTTAAATAAGACAATTTATTCTATCCTAAATACAATTTATTTTATTTTTTTTAGTTATTGAGTTATTATATCGATGATATAGAATCTTCTCCCTGTTTTAATCATTACTAAGTTTTAACATTATTGTTTCAAATTTCAATTGTATGAAAACAGTTTATTCAAAATACTTTTTACTATTTGTTTTGTTTAGTTCATTGATGGGCTATGCTCAAACCACAACTCCTTTTGTTAAACGTTATGAAACAACTGGAATTAATGGAGATCTAACCATTATTGGGAACTCCACTTTAGGAGATAGTCCAGATACGCCATATAACGGAGATACACAAAATAATTATATCGACATGGTCTTTGTAGATATTGATAGTGATGCTACTACATTTAATTCAAGTTCTGCAAATTTCACTACAAATTCATGTAACAGAGTGGTTTATGCAGGTTTGTATTGGGGAGCAGTTAATGCTCCAACTAGTTTAGAACCTGAAAAAATAAAATTTAAGATTCCAAGTGCAGGATATCAGGATATTACAGCAGGTGAAACAATAGATATGATCTATTATAAAGATGTAACCGATATTGTTACAGCTAGTAATAGTGTATCAGGTGACTATTATGTAGCCAATATCAGTTCCTCTGAAGGTAGAAGTTCAGCTGCAGGCTGGTCATTGGTTATTGTTTATGAAGATGCAAATGAGTCAAGAAAGTATATTTCTACTTTTGATGGTTTTTCAGCTGTTAGAAATGCACCAAACGATGTGGTTGATTTTTCATATTCAGGCTTTGTAACCCCACCTTCAGGTGCTGTTGAAGGCAGGGTAGGAGTTGCTGCTTTAGAAGGAGATTTGGGATGGTACGGAGATCAAATGCTTTTTAAAGCAGATGCAAAAGCTGATTTTACAGCTTTATATGATGCTGAAAATAATGCAGATAATTTTTTTAACAGTAAAATAACCAAGGATGGTGCTCAGGTAACTAACCGAAACTTAAATAGTACCAATACCTTAGGATGGGATCAAAAATTATTGAATTTAACAGATCTAAACCCAGGGAACGTTTTGATAGGAAATAATGAAACTGGAGCAACAGTTAGAGTTTCCAACGATGTAGGTGGTGACTGGATCTATACTTTTTTAAACACATTTTCTGTTAATATTATTGAACCAGTTTTACAAGTAATTACCAGTGTTGAAGATACATCAGGTAATGCAATAACCCATAATTCACCAGTACCATTAGGATCAACCGTATGGTATAATATTAATTTTCAAAATATTGGAACGGATAATGCTCAAAATACGTACATTCTAAATACATTACCAATCAATGTTACTTTAGATGAAAGCAGTATTATTCTACCTATAGGAGTAACTTATGCTTATAATAACGCAACAAGAGAATTACGTTTTGATATTAACAATTCTTTAGTAGAGAAAAAATCTCTTTCAAGTTTGCATAATATACGATATCAGGTAACTGCATCTGATAATTGTTTTGATTATACCGATGCCTGTACCAATTTACTAGAAAATAGTATTACCTCTTATTATGATGGAGAAACATCGGGTGATAATATTTCTGGTCAGCCAGGTTTGAACGGAATCAATGGTTGTGGTCTTGGTAGTGTTGGTTCTATGGATCTTTTTGTGGATACCAGTTCCTGTTCTTTTGACAGTGAGTTATTCTTTTGTAATAATACACTAACATTTGAAGGAGATGATGGCTATGATACTTATATATGGACAGATGAAGCAGGAGATGTTATTAGCAATACCAAAGAAGTAACGGTTACTGGTGCAGGTGTTTACGTAGCAACTCAAACAAGAACGGGTTGTACTAAAACAATTAGAACAGTTACTGTAAACGGATTAGATGTTACAGTTACACCAAGTGATGTTTTATGTAAGGATGCCGTAAACGGACAAGTGCAGATTACCATCAATGAAACTTCTACCTCTTTTAGTTATGAACTATATAAAGGAGTTAGTTTAATTGATTCAAAAAATAATATAACTTCCAATATACATACATTCACAAATTTAGATATTGGTACATATAAAGTAAAATCCATCAATGCAGATGGTTGTTTTGATGAATCTACTTTTTCTATTGCACAGCCTACTTTACTGCAAGCATCATCTGTAAAACTATTCAATGTAACAACTTGTAACGGAGCCATTTTAAATGGTAGTGTTCAGGCATCTGCCTCAGGTGGTATTCCTCCTTATGAATTTAGTATTGATGGAGGAAATACTTATCAGGAAGAAGATACTTTCTCGGTTGCAATCGAGAAAACCTATGAAATTTTAGTTAAAGATACTAATGGTTGTATTACGCCAACAAATATAGCTGTAGGTTTTGATCCTGAAATAATTTACGAGATCACTAAAGAAGATGTTATTTGTGTAGGTGAATCTGATGGTAGAATTAGTGTTAATCTAACCAATGATCAAGGGTATAAAGTTACCTATAGTATAGATGGTACTAATTATCAGAATAGTCCAAATTTTAATGGATTAGCAAAAGGAACTTATGAATTATGGGTAAAAAAGGATAATGGTTTTAATATGTGTGAAACGGTGAATACCATTGAAATTGATCAGTTAGTATACTTGCAGCTGACAGCAGATACTGACTTTACCTGTGAAGGAGCTAGTAATATTATCATTGCACAAGTAGATCCTATTTATCAAAATGATGTTACTTTTTATTTGGATGGAGCAAATGGTAACAGCTCAGGTATTTTTGAACAAGTAAGCAAAGGAAACCACATTATTACTGTTAAACACAATGATTACGGTTGTAATGATACACCAGTTGAAGTATCCATACAGGAATATATTCCAATATCTTTTAAGGTTGAGAATACATACATCAATGAATATACGATCAATGCTACTGGTGGTGAGCCGGGATATGAATACAGTATGAATTCTATTGATGATTTTGGATCAGATAATGTATTCCGGATCAGAAAAACAGGTGATTATACTTTTTATGTAAAAGATCAAAGAGGGTGTATTGAAGAGATTACCATGTTTATTGAATTCTTAGATATTGAAATTCCAGATTTCTTTACACCGGAAGGTGATGGAATAAATGATACCTGGTATCCTATTAATATTGAGCCATACCCGAATATTACGGTAAAAATATTTGATAGATATCAAAGGCTAATAGGTATTTACAAAGGATTACATCATTCTTGGGATGGAAATTACAAGGGCAAACCCTTACCAAGTGGAGATTACTGGTACTTTATTACACTTAATGAAGGAATGGATAATCGGGAGTACAAAGGAAATTTCAGTTTAGTTAGATAATAATAAGGATAACAATGAAAAAATTATTTATTATAGCAATATTATTGATAGCTGGAATGAAAAGCTATTCACAAGAGTTTAAACTGACACCATATACGCAGTATTTAGTAGAGAATCCATTTGTGATTTCTCCTGCTTATGCCGGGGAAGGCGCAATGAACAGATTGCGATTTAGTGGTGTCTTTCAATGGGTTGGGTTAAAAGATGCACCAAATACACAAACACTTTCCTATGATACACATATTTTTGAAAATTCAGGAGTAGGAGGGATTTTGTACCGTGATAAAAATGGTAATACTTCACAAATGGGAGGGCAGTTAACTTTTGCTCACCATTTAACGATTAATGAATCGAACGGACAGTATATATCATTCGGTTTGTCATATAAATTCACTCAATTTAAGATTGATGTATCTGGTTTTGAATCAATAGGAGATTATAATCCTAATGATGATCCAAATATTGGGGCAGATATATCTTCTTTTAATTCAAATTTTGATGCAGCTTTTCTGTATAGATTGGGCAGATTTTATTTGACATTGAATACAGCAAATATATTAAATAAGAGTGTAAAGGTTTTTGATGAATCAGAACCTAAGAAATTACGTAACTATTACGTTTATACCGGTTATATTTTTGATATCCAAGATGGAGAATACGAGATAGAACCATCTGTATATTTCAAATTATTTGAAAGTGACAAAAGGTCAATAACCGATATTAATGTAAAAGCAAAAAAAATAACCGATGATGGATATTACTGGGCAGGATTTAGTACACGGTTTATAAATGATCAAAGTTTTGACCCAACAGCTATTGTACCAATGCTAGGGTTAAAAAAACAGGATTTTTATGTAGGCTATGCATTTCAATACAATATTAATGAGGCGTCGGAGTTAAATCATGGAGGAACACATTTACTAACTTTAGGATATGATTTTGAGACTTCAAAAGCTACAAGATGGTAATTGAAAAAAAACATAAAGGTTATGAAAAAGATTAAAATGGTACTATATTTGCTTCTAATGGTTATATTGAGTTTTTCAACATTTGGATAAATTCAATTAAAATAAATTAACAACGTAAATAATTAAAAATGAAAAAGCTATATATTTTAATAACAGTACTGTTTTTGGCAGGTTTTGGTATGCAGGATATGCATGCACAAACAAAACAAGGGAAAGTATACAAAACTACAAAGGCAAAAACTCCGGCAGCAGTAAAAAAATCACTAAAAGACTATGCTGATTATAATATTTCTAATGAGGTAACGTTTACTAATAAGGGGAGTGAAAAAATTTATAAGTTCAAAGTACAAAAAGGTAACTGGTCTCACTTTTTATTGATCAACGAAAAAGGAAAAATCGTTGGAATAGAAACTGGTGAGCACAGTAATTAAAGGTCTCTGACGAAAATTTTCATAAGATTTTCAGATTTGTTTGTATGCCTTATTAGTGAGAACTAATAAGGCTTTTTTTATATCTTTAATTTCTTTTTTACTTCCTTTAACTCAAAACTTTCACCCAAATAAACTTTTCTAACCATTTCATCATCAGCAAGTTCTTTTGGAGTTCCTTCTTTTAAAATCCCACCTTCAAACATTAAATAGGTTTTATCAGTAATAGCTAAAGTAGCATGTACATCATGATCAGTAATTAATATACCAATATTTCTATCTTTTAAGTGGGCTACAATATTTTGAATATCTTCTACAGCAATAGGATCTACTCCTGCAAATGGTTCATCTAAAAGTATAAATTTAGGATCAGAAGCCAGGGCTCTGGCTATTTCAGTTCTTCGGCGCTCACCACCTGATAAAAGATCACCACGGTTTTTTCGTACATGCCCTAAACCAAATTCTTCAATTAAAGATTCTAGTTTTTCTTTTTGTTCTTTTTTTGAATGATCTGTAAACTCTAAAATGGACATGATATTATCTTCAACAGAAAGCTTTCTAAACACCGATGCTTCTTGTGCAAGATATCCTATACCTTTTTGAGCTCGTTTGTACATAGAATCATGTGTAATATTTTCATCATCCAAAAATATTTCTCCTTCATTTGGCTTGATCATTCCAACTATCATATAAAAAGAAGTAGTTTTTCCTGCCCCATTTGGACCTAAAAGGCCGATGATCTCACCTTGTTCCACTTGTAATGAAATACCTTTAACAACTTTTCTGCTGCCGTACATTTTCATTATATTCTCTGCTCGTAATATCATATTGCTAATTTATTAAAAAAAGAATTATTCTTATCAACTATTTAATTTCTAATTTGTTTAGTCATTAATAGGCTTCCTTTTCTTTTTAGTGGTACTTGGTTTATTCGTTTTTTTAAACTCTTTCTCTTTTTCCTTTTTTTCATTCTTTAGAACACGTCTAGATATTTTAATACTCACCTCATAAAGAATAATCAGAGGTATCGCTACAATCACCTGACTGATAACATCTGGAGGAGTGACTACAGCCGCTAAAATCAATAATAAAACAAGTGCATATTTTCTATACTCTTTTAAAAATTCAGGTGTTACTAACCCCATTTTCGTTAAAAAGTAAATAATTATTGGAAGTTCAAATATAAATCCAGCTGCCAAACATGAAGACTTTAATAACCCAATATAAGAGCTTAAATCGGTATTATTTCTTACTTCATCGGCAACGCGATAACTTCCTAAAAAATTTACAGACAATGGAGTAATTACATAATATCCAAAAAGGATTCCTATAAAGAATAAAAAAGATGAAATCAAAATAAAGCCTTTGGCACTTTTCTTCTCTTTATCATAAAGTGCAGGCTTCATAAACTTCCATACTTCCCATATAATATACGGAAATGCTAAAATAAAACCGAAAACTATTGATGTCCATACATGTGCAGAAAATTGTCCGGCCATGGTTCTACTTTGCACAATAAATGGTATTTTATCAATACAAAGCCCATCAGTTCCCAATGATTTTGATACTGAGCATAGAAATCGGTATGTAACAAAGGAGGGGTCTTTTGGTGCTAATAGTATAGTATTAAAAATAAAGTCTTTCATTACAAAAGCAACCATACCAAATGCAAAAATTGCGATTGATGATCGTACTAATGTCCACCGCAATACTTCAAGATGGTTTAAAAACGACATTTCATTCATTGGTTTACTCATAATATATTATCTTTTTTTTAAAGATTTTTATTTGGTTTATAACTTTATTTTAAGGCTTAAATGATCCCTTCTTTGATCAGATCATGAAAATGAACTACACCAATATACTTATCATCTTTAGTAACGAGGACTTGTGTAATATCATTTTTCTTCATAATATCTAAAGCATTAATTGCCATTGTTTCACCATCAATAGTAATAGGATTTTCACCCATAATATCTTTAGCTATTAATTGATGGATATCATCATTATTTTCTAACATCCTTCTAATATCACCATCTGTGATAATTCCAATAATCTTGTTATCCTTTTCAATTACTGCAGTAACTCCCAAACGTTTTTTAGAAATTTCAATGATCACATTCTTTACTGGTGTGTTGATTTGCACTGAAGGAACCTCATTTGTTTCAGCTAATTCATTTACCCTTAAATATAATTTTTTACCCAATGATCCTCCTGGATGATATTTTGCGAAATCCTTACTTGAAAAATCATTCAAATCTAACAAACAAATGGCTAATGCATCTCCAATAACCAATTGTGCAGTAGTGCTGCTGGTAGGAGCAAGGTTATTTGGACAAGCCTCTTTTTCAACATAAGAATTTAGAACAAAATTAGCATTCTTACCTAGAAAGGAATCTTTACTACCTGTAATTGCAGCAATTTTATTTCCATAATTCTTAATAAGAGGAACAAGTACCTTTATTTCAGGTGTGTTTCCACTTTTTGAAATGCAAATCACAAAATCATCTTTTTGAATATTCCCAAGATCTCCATGTATGGCGTCAGCAGCATGCATAAATATAGCAGGAGTACCGGTTGAATTTAGTGTTGCAACAATTTTTTTAGCAATATTTGCACTTTTCCCAATTCCGGTAAGGATAACCCTTCCATTTGAATTTAGAATAGCTTTAACAGCATTTTCGAAATCACTGTCTAATAAATTTGCTAAATTACGAATTGCATCAGATTCAGTTAAAATGGTATTTTTAGCAGTCTCTAATATGTTTTTATCGTAATTCAAAATAATTAATTTTATAAATTCAAAATATTACATTATATTTATGGAGCAATTAGAACTTATCACAAAAGGTAAAAAAAGATTGTAAAAAATACTACAGAAATAATATAATTTCTGCAAAAATATTTAAAATAAGATAAATAAGAGGATGAAAGTGACAAAAATTGACTTTCAATCAGAATTAAAAAAATATTTTGGTTTTAGCAAGTTTAAAGGACTGCAAAAAGAAGCTATTGAAAGTCTGGTAGAAAAAAATAATACATTTGTTGTAATGCCAACTGGTGGAGGTAAATCTTTAATTTACCAGCTGCCTGCACTCGTTTTAGAAGGAACGGCAATTGTTGTATCACCGTTGATTGCATTGATGAAAAATCAAGTTGATGCATTGAGGGGTATTTCAACAGAACATGGTATTGCACATGTATTAAACTCTTCATTAAATAAAGGTGAAGTAGCACAAGTTAAAAGTGACATTGAAAATGGAATTACAAAATTATTATATGTAGCTCCTGAATCCTTGACAAAGGAGGAGTACATTGAGTTTTTACAAAAGCAAAAAATTTCGTTTGTTGCTATTGATGAGGCACATTGCATATCAGAATGGGGGCATGATTTTAGACCGGAATACAGGAATTTAAAAAATATTATTCATAAAATAGGTGATTTATCAATTATTGGTTTAACAGCTACTGCTACAGAAAAAGTGCAGGAAGATATTTTAAAGAATTTAGGTATGTCAGATGCCAATTCATTTAAAGAATCATTTAACAGGCCAAATTTGTTTTATGAAGTAAGACCTAAAACAGCAAATGTTGAAAAAGATATCATTCGATTTGTTCGTAATTATGAAGGAAAATCGGGTATAATTTATTGTTTAAGCAGAAAAAAAGTAGAAGAAATCGCCCAGGTTTTACAGGTAAACGGCATCAAGGCTGTTCCGTATCATGCAGGTTTAGATGCAAAAACTAGAGCAAAACACCAAGATATGTTCTTGATGGAGGATATTGATGTTGTAGTAGCCACCATCGCATTCGGAATGGGAATTGATAAACCTGATGTTCGTTTTGTAATTCACCATGATATTCCTAAAAGTTTAGAAAGTTATTATCAGGAAACAGGTAGAGGAGGAAGAGACGGAGGAGAAGGTTATTGTCTGGCTTTATATGCCTATAAAGATATTGAAAAACTAGAAAAATTCTTATCAAATAAGCCTATTGCAGAGCAGGAAATAGGAAATGCATTGTTGCAGGAAGTTGTCGCTTATGCGGAAACATCTATTTCACGTCGTAAATTTTTATTGCATTATTTTGGTGAAGAATTTGACGAAGTAAATGGAGATGGTGCCGATATGGATGATAATGTTAGAAATCCAAAAACCAAAACAGAGGCAAAAGACAATGTTCATAAGCTTTTACAAGTTGTTGAAAGAACAAAAGAAGAATATAGATCAAAAGAAATCATCAATACTTTAATTGGTAAAGAAAATGCCTTATTGATTTCACACAAAACTCATAAACAAGATTACTTTGGAATAGGAAAAGATAAAGATGACAAATACTGGATGGCCTTGATACGTCAGGTTTTTGTTTCAAATTTATTATTTAAGGAAATTGAGCAATATGGTGTTTTAAAATTAGGTCCAGAAGGATTAGATTTTATTGCTCATCCAAAGTCATTTATGATGACAGAAGATCATATCTATGCTGAAGATGATGATTCAAGTATTGTAACAAACGCGAAAGGATCAGGTGGAATTACAGATGAAATATTAATGAAGATGTTAAAAGATCTTCGCAAAAGTGTTGGAAAAAAATTAGGAGTTCCACCTTTTGTTGTTTTTCAGGATCCTTCTCTTGAAGATATGACATTGAAGTACCCCATTGATATTAAGGAGCTTGGAAGTGTTCATGGCGTTGGGGATGGAAAGGCAAGAAAATATGGAAAGCCTTTTGTAGAAATGATAGCCAAGTATGTTGAGGAAAATGATATTGTTCGTCCTGATGATCTCATTGTGAAAAGTACAGGAATAAATTCAGGTTTAAAGCTTTATATTATTCAAAATACCGATAAAAAATTACCACTGATTGATATTGCCAAATCCAAAGGGTTGGAAATGGAGGAATTGATTAAAGAAATGGAAAGAATTGTTTATTCAGGTACAAAGATCAATATTAAGCACTGTATTGATGATGTTTTGGATGAAGACCAGCAGGAAGAAATTCACGATTACTTTATGGAAGCTGAAAACGATAAAATACAATTGGCTTTGGATGAGTTTGATGGTGAATATGATGAGGAGGAACTACGAATGATGCGTATTCAGTTTATTAGTGAAGTTGCCAATTAATTATTTATATAACTTACCTTAAATTTATGTTTTCTAAATATTCGGATACAAAAAGTATCCGATAGAACGATATAAACTATTTGTTATACCAAATAGGAACTTAAAAAAGCAATACTAAATCCAATAATAATTGCTATAAACTTTTTTAGGTTAAACTTGTGATTTTCAGAACTTTCAAATAAAATTGCTGTTGAAATATGTAAGAATATTCCTATTACCAAGGCATTGATTTCTGTTTGAAATTGTTGCAATACGATTAAATCCTTGGCAATCCAACTACCCAAAGGAGTCATCAGTGCAAACAGACTTAAAAACAAAGCAACTTTTGGTAAGGAAAGGTTTGAATTTTTAAAAAATACAGCTAAAATAATTGCAATAGGAACTTTATGAATAATGATAGCCCAAAGCATACCTTCATTTTTTTCAATTCCTAATGGTACGCCTTCTAAAAAGGCATGTAAGCTTAAACTCACAAATAAAAGCCATGGAACATGATTTCCCAGGTCATGCGCATGAATATGACCGTGTTCGGCTCCTTTAGATAAATATTCAAGTACAGTTTGAACAACAATTCCTAATAAAATAAATATTCCAATATTTTTTTGCTGTGATTCAAATACTTCGGGTAATAAGTGTAATACCGTAACAGAAAGTAAATAGGCACCACTAAAAGATAAAAATAATTGAATTACCTTTTTTTTTGGGGCGATGAATTTAGCAATGGAAACCCCAATAACAACTGATAATATGAGAGCTAGATACATCATTCTAAAATTAGAATTAATCTGTTCGAATTATCTTTATCAAAAGGTTCAAGATCATAATTTCCAAAAATATGATTCACTTTTAATCCAGCTGAATTTGCAAAATACTCCATTTTAATCAAGTCTAGGCAATGTAATTTTTCAGTAAAATGATGCTTCTTTTGGTCCGCTTCAAAATAAATATTCTTTATTAAAAAGTCATTTTTCACATATTTGTTAATTCGGAATGTAATTTCATTTTTAATTAATTCTTGCTCTGGAACCAATTCATTTAAAACTTTATGGATGTTTAAAAAATCAATAACAATAAATCCATTTTCTAAGATAGCACTTTTAAAATTTTTAAGTACAGCAATATTACTTTTATCATCTTCAAAGTATCCAAAACTTGTAAATAAATTAAATATAGCTTGGTATTTTCCTTTTAAAGGATCACGCATATCATGTGTAGTAAATTTCAAAGTCTTATTCTCGAATTTTTTTGCAGCTTTGATACTATTGATAGACAAATCAGATCCTACAACATCAAATCCCTGAGTATTTAAAAAAAGAGAATGCCTTCCTTTACCACAGGGAAGATCTAAGACCTTATCGCCTTTATTTAATTGTAAAAATGATATGAGATTCTTCATGAAAAATCTTGCCTCATTTTCATCTCTGTAATCGTATAATAGATGGTAATATGGGCTGTTAAACCAATTTATAAACCAATCTGTTTTGTTTTCCATATAATTTAATTGCCGCAAAAATAAATAATAGCATCTAGATAAAAGAATTTGCTAGAAGATATTTTATAGCTTTAAGCCTTAGTCCTAAAATTATCAAATTAAAAATTGACAAATAAGCAAGGGTGGTTTATGATATTTTGCAGATTACTAGCCTCAAGTCTTAGTATGGAGAAGTATTTTCAATTAATTACTTTATCGTTTAAGTAAAATATTTTTAAGCCATAGATGAATACATATTTTTATATGTATTAATATATCAGTTTATTATAAAATTAAAGCAAATTTTTACTTTCTACTGTAATAAGCCAAAAAAAACAAAATGATATCTTTTTTATTTTAACCTTTTATATTTTTAAATGAGTTATTAAATTTGAGAGAAAATCACTATTAATATTTGATGAATTATGTATTATATAGGTTATGATATAGGAACTTCTTCAATTAAAGTTTCTTTAATTGAAGCTAAAACGGGTAATAGTATTGGAACAGCTTATGAACCCAAACAGGAAATTCCAATAGATGCGATTCAAAATGGTTGGGCAGAACAAGACCCTGAACTTTGGTGGAAATATGTTTACAAAGCAACCAGATCTCTATTAAACAATACAAAAATTGATTCGAAAAAGGTCAAAGGAATTGGAATTGCATATCAAATGCATGGTTTGGTTTTAGTGGATAAAAATATGGAAGTAATTCGTCCGTCTATCATTTGGTGTGACAGTAGAGCGGTAGATATAGGAGATAAAGCATTTCATGAAATTGGTAAAGAGCATTGCCTGAGTTGCTTTTTGAATTCTCCTGGTAATTTTACAGCGTCTAAATTAAAATGGGTAAAAGAAAACGAACCAAAGCTATTTGAAAAGATATATAAGATTATGCTTCCGGGAGATTTTATTGCCATGAAGCTTTCTGGAAAAATTACAACAACAATCAGTGGACTTTCCGAAGGGATTCTGTGGGATTTCGCAAAAAATAATCTTGCAGATACCTTGCTGAAGCATTTTGATTTGGATTCTTTACTAATTCCTGATATTGTACCAACATTTGGACTACAAGGGGAATTATCTCAAAATGCAGCAAAAGAAATTGGATTAGTTTCTGGAACAAAAATAACTTATCGTGCCGGTGACCAACCCAACAATGCTTTGTCTTTAAATGTATTGAACCCTGGGGAAATTGCTGCTACAGCAGGTACTTCGGGTGTTGTTTACGGTGTTACCGACCAAATTAAATATGATTCTCTTTCTAGGGTAAACACGTTTGCACACGTAAATCACACCAAAGAAAATACAAGTTTAGGAGTATTATTATGTATCAACGGAACTGCAATTTTAAACTCATGGTTGAAAAAAATCACAGAAATAGAAAGTTATGATAAAATGAATTCATTGGCAGCAAATACACCTGTAGGCTCTGATGGTCTTTACATATTACCTTTTGGAAATGGTGCAGAACGAATGCTTCAAAACAAAAATATGGATTCTCAAATTTTAGGACTTGATTTTAACCGACATAACAAAGGACATATCATTAGGGCAGCACATGAGGGAATCGCTTTTTCATTCAAATATGGTATGGAAATTATGAAAGAAACGGGTATTGAAGTAAAAGTTATCCGCGCTGGAAATGCAAATATGTTTTTAAGTCCGATATTTAGAGAAACCCTTGCTAATATTACCGGAGTATCTATTGAACTTTATAATACTGATGGAAGTATTGGTGCAGCACGAGGTGCCGGAATTGGAGATGGATTTTATAATTCAGTAAATGACGCATTTAAAAGTCTAAAAGTTATAAAAATCATAAATCCAAAAGAAGATAAATTAATTATGGATACCTATAAAAAGTGGAAAAACTTAGTAAATAATCGAATTAAGAAATAACAATAAAATCAAATAATTATGGCATTAATTGGTAACAAAGAGTATTTTAAAGGAATTGATAAAATTGCTTATGAAGGAAAAGAATCTGATAATCCCTTAGCATATAAATATTATGATGCGGATAGGGTTGTAGCAGGAAAAACCATGCGCGAACATTTCAAATTTGCGATGGCATACTGGCACACATTATGCGGAACAGGAGGTGATCCTTTTGGTCCCGGGACTATGAATCATAAATGGGCAACTGCTGTTGACCCAATTCAATCGGCTAAAAATAAGGCAGATGCAGCTTTTGAATTTATAACTAAAATGGGATTTGATTATTATTGTTTTCATGATTATGATTTGATTGATGAAGCTGCAACTTTAGCTGAATCGGAAAAAAGGCTGGCCATCATAACGGAATATTTAAAAGAAAAACAGTCTAAATCAGGCGTAAAATTATTATGGGGTACTTCCAATTGTTTCTCCAATCCAAGATATATGAATGGGGCTTCAACCAATCCTGATTTTAACGTTCTGGCCAGAGCTGGAGCACAAATAAAAACAGCATTAGATACAACGATAGCGCTTGGTGGAGAAAATTATGTTTTTTGGGGTGGAAGAGAAGGATATATGTCATTACTGAATACTGATATGGGAAGAGAATTAGATCATATGGGGCGTTTTTTAGGCATGGCAAGAGATTATGCAAGAAGTAAAGGTTTTAAAGGGAATTTCTTCATTGAGCCTAAACCTATGGAACCTATGAAGCATCAATACGATTTTGATGCAGCTACGGTAATAGGATTTTTACATAAATACGATTTACAACATGATTTTAAACTAAATATTGAAGTTAATCATGCTACACTTGCACAACATACCATGCAGCATGAATTAGAATTAGCAGCTAATGCAGGAATGATGGGAAGTATTGATGCAAATAGGGGAGATTATCAAAACGGCTGGGATACAGATCAGTTCCCAAATAATATTGGAGAAACTGTAGAAGTAATGCTAACTTTCTTAAAAGCCGGTGGATTAAAAGGTGGTGGAATTAATTTTGATGCTAAACTCAGAAGAAATTCAACAGATTATGATGATATTTTTCATGCTCATATTGGTGGTGCTGATGTGTTTGCAAGAGCTTTGCTTATTGCAGATAAGATCATTTCTTCCTCTCCATATGCCAGTCTAAGAAAAAACAGATATAACTCATTTGATAATGGTAAGGGAAAACAATTTGAAGAAGGGAAACTCAATTTTAATGATCTTTATGAAATTGCACATGCAAATGGGGAATTGACCTTACAAAGTGGAAAACAAGAATTATTTGAAAATATTATTAATCAATATATTTAATAACAGCATATTATGAGCTCAATAACTAGTAATTCTTATTTGTTAAAACTAACCTTGGTAGCAACTCTTGGAGGATTGCTCTTTGGTTACGATACCGCTGTAATCTCAGGTACAGTTGGAGCTTTAAATGAGTTTTTTGTAAAACCATTTGAATTAGGAGAAACTGCTGCTAATGCCAGATTGGGACTGGTTGTTTCAAGCGCTTTGATTGGTTGTATTATTGGAGGAATTACAGGAGGGCTGATCAGTAAAAAATTGGGTAGAAAGAATGGGTTGATCCTTGCAGCCTTACTTTTTTTATTTTCTGCATTAGGCTCATCTATGCCAGAAATTTTTATCAAACCAATAGGAGAGGGTGATCATACTTTTTTGTATGTATTTATCGGATATAGAATTATTGGGGGAATTGGTGTTGGTTTAGCCTCTATGTTGTCTCCATTGTATATTGCAGAGATTGCTCCTGCAAAAAATAGAGGAAAACTCGTTTCAATGAATCAGTTTGCTATTATTTTAGGGATGCTTATTGTGTATTTTGTAAATTATTTTATTGCCAAACAAGGTGATGACACTTGGTTGAATAGTATAGGTTGGAGATGGATGTTTGCATCAGAAGTTATTCCTGCCGGATTATTTTTGGTCATGCTATTCTTTGTGCCTGATACACCACGTTCACTTGTTTTAAAAGGTCAAAGTAAAAAAGCTTTGGATATTTTAGAAAAGGTGAATGGTAAGGTTGAAGCAAGTAATATTTTGAATGAGATCAAGAATACAGTAGAACATCATTCTGGTAAATTATTCTCTTTTGGAATTTCTATTATCGTTATTGGAGTTTTACTTTCTGTTTTTCAGCAATTTGTAGGAATTAATGTTGTTCTTTATTATGCGCCTGAGATATTTAAAAGTATGGGTTCGGGAACAGGTTCAGCATTACTTCAAACCATCATTGTTGGAGCTGTAAATTTAATTTTTACTGTTTTAGCAATTCAGACTGTTGATAAATTTGGTAGAAGACCATTGATGATGATTGGGGCTTTGAGTATGGCTTTAGCAATGTTTGCATTGGGAACTTCCTTCTTTTTAGATAAATCAGGTATGTTTGCTTTGATCTGTATGCTGGTTTATGTTGCAGGTTTTGCCATGAGCTGGGGACCAGTAACCTGGGTATTGCTATCTGAAATATTCCCAAATAAAATTCGTGGGAGGGCTATGGCTGTTGCTGTAGCAGCACAATGGATTGCCAATTATATGGTATCTTGGACTTTTCCAATGATGGATAAGAACAGTACTTTAATTGAAAAATTTAACCATGGTTTTGCCTATTGGATATATGGATTAATGGGAGTTCTTGCCTTGCTGTTTATTTGGAAATTTGTTCCAGAAACAAAAGGTAAAACACTAGAGGAAATGGAGAAATTATGGGATAAAAAATAACACTTTACAAATCTAAAAACCTGATAATTACATGTTTATATTCTTAGCTGATTTTCCTAAAATCAAATTTGTTTTTACAACTTTGGTAATAAATTGTTGTTCACTTTCTTTAGCTTCCAATCTGGAAATAAGTATCTGAGCAACAGTTTCTCCCATATACTCACCATGCTGACTTATAGTAGTCAAAGAGGGTGAGGTATATTTTGAAATAAGTCCGTTTACAAAGCAAATAATTGATAGATCTTCAGGAACCTTATATCCCATTTTTTTTACAATTTTTAAAATATGTACAGCAGAAATTTCTTCTAAAACAAATAGACCATCGATATCTGTATTTTCAATTAAAAGTGTTCTAATACGAGTTTCAAAGTCTTCACTTTTGTCAATTTTTATAATCAAATGTTGATCAATTGGCATATGATTGTCAATTAATGCTTTTAGATAACCTTTTATCCTTAATTTTCCAATATTTAATTTATCAATGGTTGAGATGATTGCAATTTTCTTTATTTTATTTTGTATAAAATGTTGTGTTGCATTATAGGCTCCTTGAAAATCATCGGCAATAACTTTATCACATTGCACCTGATCTGTAACCCTGTCAAACATGGCAACAAGGGTTCCGTCATGGATCAGATTATTTAAATGATCATAATATTTTTTAGCCTGTGTCTCTTCAGATAATGATAAGATCAATCCATCTAAAGGTTTATTTTTAAGGCTTTCAACTGCATTTATTTCTTTTTTTAATGATTCATTTGAAAGACATACAATGATTTGATAACCATTTGCAGTAGCAACTTTTTCTATACCAATAAAAGCCTTGGCAAAATAATTATTCAATATGTTTGGAATAATAATTCCTATGGTTTTGGTTTCTTTATTTTGAAGATTTACAGCAAAATGATTTCTGGTATAATGGAATTTTTTGGCGTATTGCTGAATTTTCTTTTTGGTGTCTTCTCCAATATCATAACTATCATTTAGAGCTTTTGAAACTGTTGTAATAGAAACATTAAAGTGCAAAGCTATTTGCTTTAGAGTTAATTTTTGAGACATGAAATTTATTTGAAATGCAAATTTAATCTAATTATATTTTAAATATATTATTACCCATTTAAGATCCTAGTAATAATTATTTGAAATTTAGATTGATTCCTCATATTGAAATTATAACTATCTATATTTCAGGTTATAAGTAAAATTCAATTTAGTGAATAAAAAAATCAACAAAAGATTGGCATAATAACCTATATTATTGAGTACTTTTGCAAAGATATAGTTAATTGTTTTTATGGTACTTACAAAGCTTGATAAAGAGGAAAAGGTTATTGGTAAAAAACTCTATGATTACCAAC
>JADGEA010000275.1 GCA_016744615.1 Flavobacteriaceae bacterium | reverse complement strand
TTAGTAAATAGAATTAGATATCTAAAACGTCAACTTGAAACTAACAAAACTTTACTAGCTGATTTTTAAATGTTTAAAATGTAGTTATATGATAGATGAGTTTTTAGATTTGTATGAGGTTTGATATTCACGGGGTGAATTTTTTCATACCGGCTAGATTCACCCCGTGAGTTGAACTTAAAGAAACTGTTCATTGGGTGAGTAAGCATTTTTCAAACCACTCATCAGATGACTGATAACCAGTATAAAGATAAGTCAACCCCTCACTTTATCAATACCTTACTTAAGGCTTTACTTTAATACTCAGGGTTTCACTCAAAGTGAAGCCCTGAGTAAAAACAGTGAGGGCTTGACTAATAACCAGTATGCAGAGAGTCAAACCCTCACTTTATCAAAATCTTACTCAGGGTTTCGCTATTTTGAGAGTAATTATTAGCGAAGCCTTGACTATCCTTAACGATAACTCAGGGCTTCACTTTGAGTGAAACCCTGAGAGAAACCCTGAGTAGATTTTTATTCTATCTTTGTAGTCTTGTTATACTCGATAGGAATATTATTGCTATCTTTAGAATCGTATTGATTGATAGTGGTGAGAATCCATTCACTCATAACAGGAATATCGTACGTTGCATCTTGAAGAGAGTAAATTTGTGCAGCGCTACTTTCTCTTGATGTTTTAAAATCAGTATCATTTCCATTAATCCATGGGAAGTTGTATGTGTTTCCCCATTCATGATGATTTAAGTTTTTATCAATTCCATTCAAAGTGAAACCCTGAGTAAAATTAAACATGTTAGTTTTAACAAAAAAGCATGATAATTCCGAATTTAATTCCATCGAATTCGATGGGTTTAGAAATAATTCTGGTCTTAATAGTTTCATATTAACATCTAAACAATGGATTGAAAAAACCTCTGCAATAGGTATATTTTCTCAATCTGGTCGTTACGGTGGGACTTTTGCTCATAAAGACATTGCGATAGAATTTGCATCCTGGATATCTGTAAAATTTAAACTATTTTTAATCAAAGAATTTCAACGATTAAAAATTAAAGAAAGTAAAGAAGAAAATATTGAATGGGATTTAAAAAGAGATCTTGTGAAAATAAACTACAAAATACATACTTCTGCAATTAAACAACATCTTATTCCAAAAGAATTGAACGCGCATCAAATAAATAAAATATATGCAAATGAAGCAGATATTTTAAATATGGCTTTATTTGGAAAAACTGCAAAAGATTGGAAAAAACAAAAGTTGATGAAAAATAATAATAAAAATATGCGAGATTATGCAAGCTTATCTCAATTAATTTGTTTATCTAATTTAGAAAGTTTAAATGCTTATTTTATTGATAATAAAATGAGTCAATCTAAACGATTAAAAGAATTAAATTTTGTGGCTATATCTCAAATGAAAATATTAACTATTGATGATGGTAAAAAATTAGATAAATAAATTATTTATTTAAAGAAAATAAAAAATATATAAAATTAAATAAAAAATGGTATGTACCAAATCTTATTTCTTAATTATTTTTAATGGATTTTGTTTGTGAAAACTCTAATGGTTTATTGTTTACATCATATTTGTTGAACACTTGTTCACCAAGTTTATACCAAAATTTTGTAGCTCTTGTTTCATTAGGTACATCTTGTGCTCTTGCACTTTCTGATGCGATAGGATTTCCCACGCTATATCCTATTTTCAAAGGACCATTTAGATGATTTCTTATTTCATGATGAGTTCTGTTTTCTTCTTGTCCACCAAGATATAATGTTCGAGACCAAATAGTGATGTCTTTTCCATTAGCTAGTGTTTTCCCGTCATTTACTGTGGTAGTTCCAAAAGGCTCTGCATTAGTACCTATGATTCCATCGAAAGTATTTCTATTTGGTTCGAATATTTCATATTGATTTAATTGATCGGTTGTTGGCGTGTCGAAAGGTTGTGTTGCGGTAAATTTGACTGCTCCTTCAAAACCAATTTCTCTAGCATAATTATTGATGTGTTCAATTTGTATGTCTCGAATATCGCTTGGTGCTAAATAAATTTCATCGCTTTTTCTAATAAATTCAACATTATATTCAGAAATAAAATCTTCCATTAGTTTGGCTGCTGTTGCGGGAGTGTTGTCTGGAAAGTTAAATTTATGAGTTGTAATTACATTAATATAATCTTTTAATTGACTTATTACGCTTGGTGTTGTAATTAAATAACTTTCATTCATTTTTGTATAACTGCCTGCTTCTTTTGCAACGGTATATACTTTAATGCCACCTTCAACGCCTTTGAATTCCAATTTACCATCTGCGCCAGTAAAACCTGAGGCAATTAATGTGCTATCACTTGCTTTGTGTAATTCTAGTTCTACATTTTGATCGAAAGTTTCATTTATCGATTCTCTTGCGACAACTGTTAAGTCGACAACAGTTGGTAATTCGTTTAAATTTACTATCTTTGTTCCATTGATTTCAAAATTTTCATCTTGATACATATCAATGAATTGTGTAGTTGGTAAAAAAGTTCCATCTGCTGCTAAATCTTCAATTTCAACTTTATATTGGGTTGGATTGTTCCCGCTTGCAACATATATATCGTAAAAAACACCTAAACTACCGTCAACTTCTAGTGTATAAGTGCTATCTTGTACTTGCATATTTGTTAATTTTATTCTTGTTCCTAATTCGGGACCCCCCCTAATACGTGTTGCAATACCAACATCACCAGTTTCGTTTCCAGTTGCAACTAAATCTACATCGATAGTTCCTGTATTATAAACATTTTCTCCAGGGTTATCTGTAGTTAAATTCATTGCAACGTTTTTGTTGTCAAAAGTAGCTCCACTTAAACGAAGTTCACCAACAACATTATCAACTAAATTGTTTGCATCGAAATTTGAAAGAATATCTGTTAAACTAAAACTATTATTATTAATTGCACCTTCACTTATTTTTGCATTATTCACATACAAAGCTGCAGTTCCTGTTTCTCCTTCATCAATACTTCCATTGATAGTGAAGAAAGGATCATCTAATGTGGTTACGCCAACACTAATTGCATTTGTATTTCCTTCAACAATTTCTACGTCTTGAGTTCCATTAACTAATCCAAAACCTTTATTCCAATCAATAGTATAATTATCTCCAAGTAATGCTGTTGCTTGAGATTTTGCTTGTGAAAATTTATTTTCAGTTTGATAACTTATTGCATCGGGACCATTTCCTGGTGTTGTTCCTTTGAAGAATTTGAATGAAACATCTGTTTGTGGACCTTTTGCTTGAACAACATATACTCCTGGAGCTAAACCCTCTAATGGACTATATATTTGTGCTGCTGTGTTTCCATGATTGAAAATTTGAGGAGAGGCAACTTGTTGTCCTAACATATTGAATACTCTTGCTTTGATATCTGAATAGTTTTCTGTGGAGATGAATGCATCTAGTTCGCTACTAGAGCCATTTCGAAATACCAAAAAAGTACTATTTCCAATTAAAAAATCTTCTAATCCTAAAGAAGATGTAAGTTTCCAAGAATTAAAAGAAATAGCACTATTGGTATTCCCCGAAAGGTTATACACATTATTACCACTATCAAATAAATCGGTAGCAACCACAGTTATAGCCATATTTTCTGTACCAGCAGTTGTTTTAAAAGTAATGTTACCGCTAGCATTTTGTGAAAACAAACTATAAGAAAAAAGCAGTAAAGCAATAAAAAAGGTAAAGTGTTTATTAGTGAGGGTTTCACTTAGAGTGAAGTCCTCACTCAAATTTAGTTTGTTTTTATTTAGAGTGAAGTCCTCACTCAAATTTGGTTTGTTTTCACTTTGAGTCAAGCCCTCACTCCAGTTTGATTTATTAGTGAGGGTTTGACTATTTTCCGTTGTAAAAATAGTCAAACCCTCACTATTTTTGGAATAGATACTAGTGAAGCTCTGAGTTAAAGAGTTTTTTTTAGTCATCTGATGAGTATTATTAAGATTAGGTTTACTTTGAGGGTATAATTGTTTCATAATAAGGGGATTTAAGAAAATCAAAGTTAAAAAAAGAACGCTAAATAGTAATGATAAAAGTCATATAATCAACAAAATAGAAT
>JADGEA010000274.1 GCA_016744615.1 Flavobacteriaceae bacterium | reverse complement strand
AGCAGAGCTATCGAGGTATTTCGCTCGTTTCATTTTGACCTGAAGGTCAAAAATCGAAATTTGTTATTTAGATCCCCTTTTCGGGGATGACATTTCAACAGTTACCCCGAGGTAAAACCTCGAGGAATTCTTTTTGATTAAACTGTTTTTGAATCTAAATTGTGACTCTTATTTCGAACTTATTACTTCTTGCTATACTTTTTTAAGGCAAAGAATGCAAAGGTCTTTTCAAAGAACAGTTAAATTATAATCTGGTTCAAACCACCCCTCCTTAAACGCTATTGCTAAGCAGGGGAACTTATAACATAATTATTGACTTTTAAAAATACGCTCTCTCTTTTTCACTCCATCCCTCTATCTCCTATTCTCACTTCCCGTCTCTCACTTCCAACTTATCAAACGACTCTCTAAAAATAATCTTAAACCATTCTGTATACTTTTCAGGATGTTTTCTTATATCATTTTTTACATCATCCATCGTCATCCATTGAAAATTTTCCACTTCTTCCCTATTGATAACCGGGTCTTCATCATAATAACCAACCATCACATGATCTAGTTCATGCTCGGTCAGCCCATTATCAAACGGAGCTTTGTAAACAAACCAAAAGACTTCTTTTAAATCGCAAACAAATCCCATTTCTTCATATAAACGCCTTTTCCCAGCTTCCAAATTGGTTTCACCATTTCGCTGATGACTACAGCAAGTATTAGTCCATAATTCAGGCGAATGGTACTTTTCTTTTGCTCTTTGCTGTAGCAATAATTCATTTTTTTTATTAAATACAAATACAGAAAATGCCCTATGTAATAAAGCTTTTTTATGGGCTTCCATTTTAGGCATCAATCCCAATTGTTTATCCTGTTCATTTACTAAAATAACCTCTTCTTCTATCATAAACGCAAATCTACAAAATTTGAATTGCTTTCCATTTTTTACATTTATATTTGTTAAAAAAACTATGATTACTGTAAAGAATATTTTTATTGCCTTTTTTTTATCCATTCTTATGGGAATTATTAGTTGTAAGCAATCAAGATCAGAAGAAATTCTAAAAGCAATTCCTGTAAAAGATAATCCAAAAAAGAAAAAAATCATTCAAAAACCAACAGATATAGTTATCAAGGAATGGGATAGTATCAATAAAAAAAATGCGATTGACTTTTTAATTAAATATGGAGAATTAAACAAAGAAACGGTAGTTTTATTAAAAACTCGCTTGGGAAATATCAAAATTAAACTGTATACAAATACGGAATTACATCGTGCCAATTTTATCTTCTTAACCAAATCAGGTTATTTTGACACCACTTGCTTTTACAGAGTGGTTCATAATTTTATCATACAGGGAGGAAATTCTGAAAATATGAATACCCTTAGGTACAGAAATAAATACAAACATTACCGAATTCCGGCTGAATTACATAACAATAACAAACATAAATATGGTGCTGTTGCTGCTGCCCGGGACTGGGAAAATAATCCTGCAAAAAAAACAACTCCATTTGAATTTTATATCGTACAAAATAAAAAAGGAGCCCATCACATTGATGGTGAACATACTGTTTTTGGTGAAATTATATCGGGATTTAGTACTGTTGATAAAATTGCAAATTTAAAATCAGGTGGAGATGAATGGCCACTGATTGATGTTTTTATCAAAGCAGAAGTAGTTCAATAAGTATAGGCCAAGCCTTTGAGTGCCTCCAATATCAAAAGATTAAGAATCAGATTAATTTTATGGGAGAATTATTCTATTTTTATCATCCAATTTCTATTGGTTTTGAAATTCATGATGTACTTCGCAGTTCAAAGATGAAAAAGAACCAATCCCGCCCGAACGTACCATTTCGGTACGGCTAGGAAAATCTTTCCCTAAAGGAGAATCAAAAAAAACATATCAAAATTCTACATTATAGCTTTTCAAACGTTTCAATCATCATTATTTTTTATTGAATATGTATAATTTACAAAAAGTCTGTAAATCTTAATTATATTTGCATAAAACTAACTAAAAATGACACAATTAAAAGGTGATAGACAATTAGAAAATGTTGTTCCTTTAAAGCAAAAAGCACTTCGAATTAATTTGAACAAACATACCTATGGTACTTTTGCAGAAATTGGTGCCGGTCAGGAAACTGTGCGTCATTTTTTCAGAGCAGGAGGAGCTTCAGGTACTATAGCCAAAGCGATGTCTGCCTATGACAAAAATTTTTCAGATGCAATTTATGGCAATGAGAAAGATGGTCGCTATGTTACAGAATCCAGATTAAAAAAAATGCTGCATTATGAGATCGATCTAATGGAAGATCGGTTGAGTAGAGATAAACACCCCGATAAGAGATTTTTTTCCTATGCCAATACAGTAACTACTATTGATTTTGTTAAAAGGTTTAAGGGGCATGGCTGGGTTGGAATTAAATTTCAGTTAGATCCTTTAGAAGAATATAATGAAATAGTATTGCATGTTCGGTTCAGGCAAACCGATTCCAAATTACAACAGGAAACATTAGGTATGCTTGGCGTTAATCTGATCTACGGAGCATTCTATTTACATGATAAACCTAAAGAATTATTAAAATCTTTTTATGATCATATTGACAAAGATACCATTGAAATTGATATGGTAAATTTCTCAGGTGCTCGATTTATGTATGTTGATAATAGATTAATGAGCTTGCATTTGGTTAAAAATGGAATGACTGAAGCTGTAATGTTTGGCCCAGATGGTAATAATTTATTACCGGCTCAAGTATTGTTTAAAAAGAATATTCTAGCACTTAGAGGGAGCTATAGACCTGTGACTAAGGTTAATATGGAAATACTAGAAGAATCAAAGAAAATGTTTTTTGCTGAAAAAAGAGTAAAAGAGGAAAATACACGAATCATTTTTGAGATTACACTTCATAACCTTAGAGCAGAAGGTAAAATAAATGAAAGGGATTTTTTAGATAGAGCCGAATTGTTATGCTCACTAGGTCAAACTGTAATGATCACTAATTTCCAGGAATATTATAAATTGGTAGATTATTTTTCAGAGTTTACCAAGTCCAGAATGGGGCTTGCCATGGGAGTATATAATTTGATTCAGATTTTTGATGAAAAATACTATAGAAACATCAGTGGTGGTGTATTGGAAGCCTTTGGAAAATTATTTTATAAAGATCTGAAAATATATCTTTATCCGCTAAAAGATAACAAAACAGGAGAAATTATTACCAGTGAAAATTTAAAGGTTCATCCACGAATGAAAGAGCTTTACAAATACTTTAAATATAATGGTAGAATTCTTGATATTGAAAAATATGACTCTGATATTTTAGAAGTTTTTTCACGTAACGTTTTTAAAATGATTGCAAAAGGGGAAGATGGCTGGGAAGAAATGCTTCCGGAAGGTGTACCAAAAATTATTAAAGATCAACGGTTGTTTGGTTATTCTAAAAGAAATCGTCAAAGAAATTAGGATTCAATTTTATAGCGATACTGTTATTTTGATGAAAAAGTAATCTTTGTGGATTATCTTAAATTAGCTATTACACAGATCTTTACAAAGAAAATACGGAGATCTACAAAGAAAACTAACTACTTTATCATATTAATGTCTTTGCGAGACCCAAGAATTTTCAATAAAAACCTTCAATAAGGTAATGACAATCAGGATTGTATTTTCAATTAAGATTGCTTCGTAACTAGGGTCAAAATATATTCAAAAATGTTACTAAGCGGACCGATCCTGGCTACAGGATTAGGTCACAATGACCAAAGTTAAGAACAAAAATAAAGAGGGATGAGATCATATTCATTACCTTTAATAAACATACATCAGTGACCGGTGCGCAGCATATTCGCTATTATTTAGATAGGTTTTTTTCTTATGTTCTTTTTTGTCTTGACACAAAAAGAACCAAAAAAGTCAGGGCTGCAAAATAAAATCTATATCTATCTTTATATATGCAAAGTGCGGCTGGGTGATTTCCTTGAGATTCTCTGCGGAACTTCCCTGTCTTACTAAGCATATAATTTTGATATCTATCCATTTTCTTTTGAGGCCACTTTAAAGTCATTTTATCAGCTTTGAATAATGATAAAACGGAATGATAT
>JADGEA010000060.1 GCA_016744615.1 Flavobacteriaceae bacterium | reverse complement strand
TTATTTGCTGATGTGATGCATAAGGTTCAAAACAACACATCCATCAGTGGTAAATTTTTAATGTAAATAAATAATATAACAAAATGAAATCGATTACAATCAAAGGATCTCCAAGAGAAAGCGTGGGCAAGGTAGCTACCAAAGCCTTACGTAATGCTGGCAAGGTTCCTTGCGTTTTATACGGAGGAGACAAAGTTTTACACTTTTCAGCAGATGAATTACCATTAAGCAAACTGGTTTACACACCTTCTGTGTACACAGCAAAAATTGAACTTGAAAATGGTGAAGTATTTAACGCAATATTGCAAGATATTCAGTTCCACCCGGTTACTGATAAGATCTTACATATTGATTTTTACCAGTTATTTAGTGATAAAGAAATTACAATGGAAATTCCTGTTGTTTTGCTTGGGAATGCACCTGGTGTCGTGAATGGTGGTAATTTACGTTTTCCATACAGAAAATTAAAAGTTAAAGCTTTACCAGATAATTTACCTGATTTTATCAATGCTGATATTTCTAAATTAGATATTGGTGATAAACTTTATGTAACTGAATTAGAAGGTGATAATTTTACCTTACTGCACCCAGACAACACTGTTGTTGCTCAAGTAAGAATATCACGTCTAACAATTGAAGAAGAAGAGGAAGCAGAAGGTGAAGAAGATGGCGATGCTATTCCATCTGCACTTGCTGAAGACGGTGAAAGCTCCGGCGAAGCTCCTGCATCCAAATAAATTCAAAAAAATTTAAATTAAAAAAAGCTTTTCGGTAATCGAAAAGCTTTTTTTATACTTTTATTGGATGAAACTACTACCCAGAATTAGATCTATTTTTCAGCCTGATAAAAAAAAGAATGAGATAATGAAAAAATACCTGATTGTTGGCTTAGGAAATATTGGTAGTAAATATGAAAATACCCGACATAATATTGGCTTTAAAATATTAGACAAAATTGCCGAAAATGAAAAAATTGCCTGGGAAACAAAAAAACTTGGAGATCTATCCAGATTTAGGTATAAAGGCAGAACTTTTATTCTGTTAAAACCTAATACCTTTATGAATTTAAGCGGAAAAGCTGTAAAATACTGGCAAACTATTGAAAAAATTCCACTTGAAAACATATTAATCGTAACTGATGATCTGAATTTACCTTTTGGATCTATTCGTTTAAAAACCAAAGGAAGTGCCGGTGGTCATAATGGATTAACCAACACTATTGATCATTTGCAAACCCAGAATTTTGCCAGATTACGTTTTGGCGTTGGAGCCGAATATAGAAAAGGCAATCAAATCGACTATGTTTTAGGAGATTGGAATCAAGCCGAACTTAAAAAATTACCCGAACGAATTGAAACATCTGCTAAAGCAATAACTTCTTTTTCCATGGCTGGAATTGCCAATACCATGAGCGAATTTAATGGTAAATAAGTTTTTGTTTCAGAATAAACAGACAACAACATAACGAAAAAATACAATATAAAAGACTGTATATCAGATTTATAGTGTTTTTAAATATTTATGAATTCAAGATAAGTAAATCCTTTATCTCTCATTTTTTTAATAATCATATACTTTTCTTCTTGTTCTTTGGAAAGTGGAAGAACCCAAAACTTTGGAGAGGTAATTTTTACTATACAAGTGAAAATCACCTCTCCATTATTATGTAATAAATACCCCCTATTATAGTTACTCCACCGTAATACAATGTTGTTCTGTAACTGTTATATTCACCCCTTATTAATTTGGGACAGTTTCTGGTGTAATATATTTATTCCGAAACTTAATTAAGGAACCCTTATTCCATAACTTCTTTCGGATAGTTTTTATTTTGTTTTTGTTGAGGTTGTCACAAATTTGAATATTTGAATAACCTTTATTTCTTAATCCATTTATTTTTACAATTGTATTTTCTAAATAATCTTCATCAATAAATTCTGTTCTTTTCACCCATTTATGATTGAGTTTCATAGTTCTTCCACCTTCAATAATATCATAAATAAGGTCACCTTTCTTATTTCGTCCTTTTCTCTCATATGTATCGTTAACCAATCCAACGTGGAAATTTATATCTAAATTATGTGATTTGGTTTTATCATCATACTCCACGGAAATACTTCTGATAAATTGTCTAATCCAATTTCTTTGATAATCTTTTGACTTAGTTTTAATACTTTTTATTTCCTTACTCATATTTCTCAACCAATCAATAAATTTTGAACCATCTTTCAAAATCAAAAGTTTACTTTCTAAATCTTCTAATTCTTCAATTTTTTTATGAATCTCATTTTTGGAAATATTAATAATTTTATCACCAATTGATTTTGATATTTCTTTTGTTACTTTTTGAACTTCGGTTATTGCAACTTTATTTTCGAGTGAATCAACCGAATTATTTAAAACTTTAATTTTCTTTTTAATCTTAATTGATTTCTTTCTTGATATATCTTTATCCTTTTCCTTTTGGTTTAATAATCTAACCCTATAATCCTCTCTTATAATTGATGATTTCTGAATTAAATCAATCAATGTATTTAAAACAAGTTCATCTGTTTCTTCAATCCTTAAACTTTTCTTTATTAAACATTCAGATTTTGGTATTTTCTTTTCATTCTTTCTCCATTGGTGTTCCGTACATCTTCCATAATAATGATTACCCAACCCAATTTTATCTCTAAATCTATTTGACAATTGAAGTTTACATTTATCACATTTCAGTAAACCACTAAGTAGTGATTTTTTTTTGTTTGTTGTATTTCTAACTCTTAAATAAGTTATTTCCTTTATCCTCTTTTGAACAATTCTAAAAGTTTCATCATCTACAATCTTTGGTAGTTTTACAATAATTGGTTCTCCAATTAATTTTATTTCACCATTTGGTAATTTATCTTTCCATTGCCACGTTTGTGTTCCATTATAAATCTCATTTTTCAACATGTTTATAATGGAACCAGTATTCCAAGTAACACTTCTTCTGGGTTTTATTTTCGGATTTCCGTCTAACCATTTTTTTAATTCCATTGTAGATTCATTTCTACTATATCTCTTGAACAACTCCTTAACAATAACGGATTCAACTTCGTGTAATTCTAATTTTTTGTCAATTGATTTGAAACCAAATGGAACTGTACCACCAATATAAGTGTTCCCTTTTAATAATGAATTACGTTTTCCGTCATTAGACCTCATTCTTCTAAGTGAATTATCATAAGAAGCAATCGTTGAAAATATTTCCATCATAAATTTATCAGCGAAACTTGATAAATCTTTTGGAGTTGTGGAATCACCTTGATAAACTTTTACATCGTAGTTATGAAAAGTTTGAATTATCTTACTACTTTCCAATGAGTTTCTCCCGAACCTATCTGTATTATAAACCCAGACCCTCCTAATTGGGTCTTTTTTATCTTCTATTCTCCTTAATAATCTTAAAACTACTTCTCTTTCATCAATTGTTGAACGGTGTGTAGATTGAACACCTTCATCAAATTCTTCAATTTCAAAACCAAGTTTCTTGGATAGTTTTCTTCCCATCCTTTTCTGAGTATCCAAACCACTTCCTTTGGTTACTTGTTGTTCGGAAGAAACTCTAAAGAATAATCCTATTTTATTGTTATCTTTCATCTTACACTTAAATGATACAGACTATTGTTTTCACCCATAAAAGTAATTATTTTAATTATGATCTTAAGATTTTTAATGGATAATATTTTCACCCCGTTCTAAGTTGAGGTTGTATAAACTTCTTAATCTTCGAAACCGTATTTTTATTCAGATTACAAATCTTACAAACGTGTGAACCTTTATATCCTTGTTCCAGTAATTCAATTGGTTTTTTATACTTCTCAATAAACTTGATTGTAGATTCTTTTCCACGTTGTTTACGGTTCTTGTATTTACCGAGTGTTTTCTCTATCTCAATCCCTTCCATTTGACGTTCTCTCCGAATCTCATTCTCAATTTCGGAGAACGAACCCATAACCGAAATCATCATCTTGATAGTATAATTCATTTTACCATCAACGAGAGTTCTCATTCCGAGATTCTCAATATAAAGTGAAACACCGTTAGTATGAAAGAATTCAATTACATCTAACAAGTTTCTTAGATTTCTTGCCAATCTATCAATCGAATGAATTGAAATTTCATCAACCTTATCTTGTTCCACATATTCTTTCAGATAAACACCATACTTTCTATCAAACAACGGAATAGTACCACTACACACATCTTCGAATACATAATCGTACTTTTCATTGTTTTTTTGTTGTCTATCCAAATTCTGTGAAATTGAACTCACACGGTTATACCGTATTGTTCTTAATTCTTTCTTAATTTTAATATCGTCTATCATATACATCTAATATAAGAAAAATTGTCGAGGGAACCTAGTCAATACGGGACTTACGGGAGGTTTTGATGTATTAAATCTATGTGTACATCAAAATTAGTAATGTTTATTTAGTGAGTTTATGAACTCACCAAATTAAATGAATGTTTTTAGTGAATGAACCTTTGTTAGGACTAACAAAAGTTAAATGAAGAAATCGATTATGTTTCTTGTAACTGTGAAAAAAGTAAAAAAGTTAAAAGTGGGTAGTACTCGTTTGTATGTTGGTGATACTTTTTTACTTGTATGGAAAAATTATAATTTTTAATAGTACCAAATTTGGTATTATTGATTTTTCAGTAGTTCAATATTAATCAGTATTAACCTTCGTTTTAATTTATTTTTTAACCTTTCCAGATTACAATTACTATTAATAAGATCATTACCATAATAACTATATGATCTTTCATTATTGTTTAATCAATTTCCTAACTGTTGTACCTTTTTCAGAATGGATTTTGATAAAATATATACCTTCTGATAAATTATCAGTTGATATAGAGTTTAAACCTGAATTAATATCTATCTCTTTTTGACCCAAAATATTAAATATTTCTACTTTTTTAAGAGGTGTTATTGACTCAATAGTTAAAGTATTATATACAGGATTAGGATATAGATTTAATCCCTCTACTAATATTTCATCATCTACTCCTAAATAAGATGAACAATCTTCTGAATAAGTTGCAGATACATCTTTTATCCACTTAACAGTATAATAAGGTGATACCCCATTATTAGCATCTATTTCATTATCAACTTGAATACAATGTAAAGACGGGTTGTTATAAGTTAATACTTCATTAATAATTACATTGTTTCCATTTTTAATATTTAAACTTGTAAGTTGGTTATTATGACAATATAGACCTGTCAAAGAAGAATTTTGAGTTACATCCAAACTTGTGAGTTGATTATCATAACAATCTAGACCTGTCAAAGAAGAATTTTGAGTTACATCCAAACTTGTGAGTTGATTAGCATAACAATGTAGAACTGTCAAAGAAATATTTTGAGTCACATCCAAACTTGTGAGTTGATTAGTATAACAACTTATATCTGTCAAAGAAGTATTTTGAGTCACATCCAAACTTGTAAGTTGGTTATTAAAACAATCTAGATGTATCAAATCAGTATTTTGAGTCACATTCAAACTTGTAAGCTGGTTATCAGAACAATATAGATTTGTCAAATCAGTATTTTGAGTCACATTTAAACTTGTGAGTTGGTTAGTATGACACATTAGAAATATCAAAAGAGTATTTTGAGTCACATCCAAACTTGTGAGTTGGTTAGTATTACAATATAGATTTGTCAAAAGAGTATTTTGAGTCACATCCAAACTTGTAAGTTGGTTAGCATAACAGATTAGAGATATCAAAGAAGTATTTTTTGTAACATCCAACTCAGTAATCTGATTTCTACCACAATATAAATTTTGTAAACTTCCAAAATCCTCTATGCCTGTCAAATCACTTATATTCTTATTACTAACATTCAATGAAGTAACTCCTGAAATATTTGAAGTAACCACATAGTCATCCAACACATCATCATAACCAAAATCGACAAGTGTTTGTTCAAAGTTGTCATCAGGAACATAGGTTTTTTGATCGTTAATATTACTTAAAAAGATAAAAAGGAATATGAAAAAAAAGTAATTTTTTAACATAGGATATGTAATTTAGATTCAATTAGATAATAACAGAAATGTAATTTATTTAATCTTTCTTTCATTAAAATCTTTAATTTATAATTTTTCTAATCTTGTGTACAACGATTTCACTACAATTTCATTATTGAATTTCAACGATGATATTTTCCACATTACCATATCGTTTATTCATTCTAATACTCACTCACAAACAATGTAAATGAACAATATATACTGTTCTAATTTAGGGGGGAGTATCATAACAATTTACTAACGATAAATGTAGAAATTAATTTTAGAATAGTACTACTTATTTGTAGTTTTTAGTGAATATAAATAATGGTTTGGGTGTTGGTGATACTGAGTGTTTGAATTCTGATTAAAGTATCTTAAATCTCTTGTTTTTCGATTTGGGTTTTGGATTTAGTGAGTTTATGAACTCATTAAATTGAATGTGAATTAAACAAACTTAATCAAATCATACCCAACAAAACTCCTATTTAGATTTTCACATACTCTACCAACTGTTCCACTCCCACAGAACGGGTCTAATATCGTCTCACCTTCTCTACTCGTTTGAAGTATAGGTAAAGTTACTATTTGTTCTGGAAACGGTGCAGGATGTTCTCCGTCGATTTCTAACTTTTGATTTGCTACCGAAGTTCTTACAATATCTTCATTCCAATAATCTCCCATATTCTTTCCTTTGATATTTGGTAAATATGGTGAAACTGTATCTGAATACTTTCCATTAGTGGAACGATGTCTTGGCGGTAAAGATGGTTTGGTTTTCTCATTTAACGGTGTCAGAGTACGGTAATAATCATAGTCCGTAGTTTTAGTTAGATGAAAGATAAACTCGTAAGAGGGAGTTAGATTTGATTTACTCGAAGATGGTTTCGGGTTTGTTTTACTCCAAATAATTGTATTACGAAGTATCCATCCTTTTTCTTGTAATTTCAGTACTACTCTGTGTGGAATGTTTTGAAGATTTCCGTTGTAAAAAGTATCTCCCATATTTAAAAAGAAACTTCCTTTGTTATTTAATACTCTCCAACAATCGTTAAAATGATTAGATAAATTATTTACAAATTCTTCGGATGTTTTTTCATTTCCGATACCACCATTTTCAGAGTACAATCTTTTATTCCAATAAGGTGGTGAAGTATAAATGGTTTGTATTTCACCATCATTTAATTCACTCATATTATCAGAAGATTTTTGATAAAATCTCCAAGTGTTCGGAATAGGTTTTGAATTGTTATTCTTTGTTTCTTTTCTACTATCGGATTCTTTTACTTCTCTACTTGCTTGAAGATACGATTGATTTACAGTTAGTATTCCTTTGTCTAATAAATCAATATGATTGGGTTGATGTTTATATATAAATAATAATCTACCAAGTTGAGAACTCGAAATACCGATTTGTTCGGATACTTTATCTCTTCCGTTTAAACCTTTGTTAGGACTAACAAAAGTTAAATCGGTTCTCTTACCTTGTCCTATCTCATAATATCTTTTTAATACTTGATATTCATTGAGGAATTCTCTAAAGGTTTTTACTCTTTGTTTGTTGTAATGAATCAACAAGAATTCTACCTCTTTTTCAGTAATCGTTCTTTGTTCTATTTCTACTTCTTTCCATCCCAATTTTTTAATAGATACAAACCTTCTGTTCCCACTAATGATTTCAAAATTCTGATTGATGATTAAGGGTTGTAATAATCCAACTTGTGAAATACTTTCTGATAAATCTTCAATAGAAGAAAGTGTATAAATATCTTGGTTCCTGGGGTGGTGTTTAAGTTTGGAAACTTTGATTTTCATTGTTGCAATTTAAAACAAACAATGGAGTTTTGCAAATTGAATTTTCATTTCTCAATAAAAAATAAAAAAATATACATTATATCAATTCTGATTAGAAACTCTCTTAAACCTTTTGTTATAAGTGTTGGTCTTGATGTCTGAAAGTGTAAATCATAAATAATTTAAAATATTTTTGATTTTTTTTATCGTTTGGGAATTTCTTCTCTATTTATATATAGAAAGTGATAGTAACTGTGAAAAACTATCATATTACTGTATAACAAAAATTTAAAATATTATGAACAAATCAATTATTAGAAACAATGAGGTGAAAATGAATAATAGTAACCAACCTCAACATTTAAAAACAAAAACTATGACACCAAAACAATTTATTGAACAAAAAATTATTGAATTAGAAACAAAATTAAAACAAATGAGTTTAGAAATCTCAGAAATGAAATCAGATGATTATCTACGTAGTATGAAAATATCACATTACAGTTATACTGAAGCAAACTATGATGAATGCAAAAGAGAATTAGAGTGGATAAAAAACGGTACGGAGGAAACAAATGAATTCATATTTGATATCGAGGATTATTCCGATGATCGTTTAGAACAAAGAATGATCCGTATTTATAATAAATACTATAAAGATAAATAATAAAGGAAACACTAACCAACAAAAAGAACCTCTCAAATAACACGTGAAATTCACTAACAGGTGGGTTTGTTAAGTTGTTTTCGTGAGTTCATGAACTCACGAAATATAATGAATAGTTTAGTTATTTTTTATAATAAATCCATATAATCAGAATCATTATCCCTCACTTTTCATCTTTTTTGAAAAGTTCATACTTATAAATAGAAAATTGGTTAAACCAGTATTAATACATTACTACAAACGTAGTTGAAAAGGTATTGTGATAATCAATTTCACGGAGAGTACTTTAAGATGTAATATATCAATACATCAAGACCATACTTATAACTTAATAACAATAATACTTATGAATCAAATATCCATTACCATTAGAAAATTCGATTACAAACACGGTAATCACCAAAATCCATCTCGTAAAATATTACATAAACAAATATTAAAACTTCACAGAAATATCAAAAAGAACGATACAATCCATACAGAATACTCCATCGAAAAAGATAGTGATAAATCCAAGTATCATACCCATCTCCTAATTCACTATAACGATGAAAATAATCTCTACAATCAACTATCCAGATTCATAGGTGGTAACCATTGGATTCTTAGAGAAAAAGGGTTAGACACCTTTGATGAATGTAACGGTAAATACGGTTTGGTTCACACAGAACCTATATCAAATGAATTGGATTACAGAAAATATATGAACAAAAAAGAATTAACTAAAACACTAATATAAAATGATAGAAGAAAGAATTTCAAAACAAGAATTAGAAAAACTATACTCAGTAGACAGATCAACCATAGAAAGTTGGGTAAAGAATCACGGACTACCAATGATTAAGATAAATTCACACAGTAAGTTCGTACGCAAGACAGATTTAATAAACTGGGAATCAGAAATGATTATGAATAATAAATTGATTGGAATAATAAATGAAGAATAACACTAAAAACATCAGTTACGTTATTCATCAACTCGATAAACATATTTTAAGAATTCTAAGTAAAAATGAAATTGACGATAGAACACTTAATACTTTAACATCTATAAGAATTGAATACATCCAAGAAATGAACTCCATTATTAGTTCCAAGAATACAAGAGATATGTTTGATAAGAAATATTGGGAACCTTACAGAAGGAATGAATTGTGAATTTAATATACTGACGATAGTTAATATTCAGGAGTATCTCAGAATTTAATTATGATAGTTTATATTATAAGAAACCATAAATTATACTGTACAATTAAATTGGATTGTAGTCTTGTGTTGGTTTGTAGTTTTTATAATTTTTTTAATGGATAACAAACTTGAACAAGTGTATCCAAAACCTCCACTATATCATCTCTCTCCATTCTCTCTTTTCTAATATTACCTTTTTTATAAATTGAAAAAACGTGAGTATTCTTAAAAACCGAATTTCGAGGTGTTTTATATCCTTCTCTATTTAGAATTTGCGCTATCTTTCTGTAACCCATAGGGGTGAAAACATCACCCTTAAAATCACATATTTTGTTATATAATTCCTCTTGGTATGAAGAATAATTAGATTTCCATAATTTTGTAGTAATAATTGATAATCTAATACTTACAAACAATATTGAACTAATAAAGGGGTGAATATAAGAGCCCCAAAACACTACTCTACCGTAACGGATTTAGCTAAGTTACGTGGTTGGTCAACATTACAATTACGCATTACAGCAATATAATAAGACAATAATTGTAATGGAATTGTTGTTAATAATGGTGATAATGCCTCTTCAGTATCCGGAATCTCAATTACATGATCGGCAATATCTCTTACAACCGTGTCACCTTCCGTTACAACGGCAATTATTTTTCCGCTTCTTGATTTGATCTCTTGGATATTACTCACCACTTTATCATAATGACCTCTACTTGTTGCGATAACAACTACAGGCATACGATCATCTATCAATGCAATAGGACCATGCTTCATTTCTGCAGCAGGATACCCTTCTGCATGAATATAGGAAATCTCTTTTAACTTTAATGCTCCTTCCAGTGCAACCGGAAAGTTATATCCTCTTCCCAAATACAAACAATTGGTTGACAAAAGGTACTTTCTTGCTATCTCTTCTACTTTTGCATCCATTTCTAGCACTTTTTCTACCTTGGCAGGAATGCGTTCCATTTCTTGTAAATACATTCTGTAATCTGCACTAGTCATCGTTCCCTTAGCTCTTGCCAAACGTAATGCCATTAAGGTTAAAACGGTAATTTGTGTTGTAAACGCCTTAGTGGAAGCAACACCAATTTCAGGACCAGCATGCGTATAAACACCTGAGTCATTTTCTCTTGCAATAGAAGAACCTACTACATTACAAACTCCAAATACAAAAGCTCCTTTTGATTTTGCTAGTTTAATTGCTGCAAGTGTATCAGCTGTTTCACCTGATTGCGAAATTGCAATTACCAAATCTCTTTCGGTAATAATAGGATTTCTATATCGGAACTCAGAAGCATATTCAACCTCTACAGGTATCCGTACAAATTCCTCAAAAATATATTCTGCCACTAATCCGGCATGCCATGAAGTTCCGCATGCCACAATAATAATTCGTTCGGCATTTAGAAATCTTTTCATATTATTTTCCAGTCCAGATATCTTAATAATACCTTCCTCAGGTAAAAGCCGACCTCTAAAAGTATCTGTAATTGCCCTTGGTTGTTCATGAATTTCTTTCAACATAAAATGTTCATAACCATTTTTTTCAATTTCTCCCAAGTTCATTTGTAACTCCTGAACTTTTGCATCAACATTGGTGTCATCATCAATTTTTTTGACAATTACTTCTCTCCTTTTTTTAATGATCGCCATTTCACCGTCTTCTAAATAAATAGCATTTCTGGTATATTCTATAAATGGCGAAGCATCAGAAGCAATAAAAAATTCTTCCAGATCCTTTCCTACTCCAATTGCAATTGGGCTGCCTAATTTAGCAACTATAATTTCATCAGGTTTATCAATATCAAAAACCGCTATTGCATATGCACCCACAACCTGATTTAAAGCTATTTGAACAGCTTTACCCAACTTAACGTTATTCTGTATCTTAATTTCCTCAATAAAATTAACCAAAACTTCAGTATCCGTATCACTTTGAAAACTGTAACCTCTGCCTATTAGTTCTTGTTTAATTGAGTTGTAATTTTCAATAATACCATTATGAACCAAAACAAGATTGCCAGATTGAGAAGTATGAGGATGTGAATTGATATCATTAGGCTCACCATGTGTTGCCCAACGTGTATGACCAATACCAAGGTTTCCCACCTTAGAAGTATCTGAATCAAACTTTTTTAATAAGTCACTAACTTTTCCTTTTGTTTTCGATAAATTGATTTGATTTCCGTCGTAAAGCACAACTCCTGCACTATCATAACCTCGATATTCAAGCCGTTTAAGTCCGTTGATGATTATTGGAAAAGCATCGCGATATCCAATATATCCTGTAATTCCACACATATTTTATTTGAGTTTAGTTAATTGTAAAACGAAAATTCAGACTATATCGTATATAGGTTGAGAATTCCTGTAAATTATCAGAACTTAATAATGTGCTAAATATAGTATTTTCTTATTTAAGCTTGCTCTTTGAGTAGTAAATTTCAAGTTTAATCCTTTCTTTATCCGTTTCCGGCAAGTTTCCCTTTAAGACAACTCCTTTAGGTATCCAATTATAATCACGTATAATAGTATCTATTGCCTTCGGGTCAAAACCATCTGTATTCACAAAATTCTTAAGTGCCAAAATAGAAGGGGCTTTCGGATCTTCTTTATCCAATATATCTTTGATATATTTGGTTATTCTGAACTTATATTTTTCGGGCTCACCATTATTATCATATTCTAACACGCCTCCAAAAACTTCAGGTCCAAATTTAAATGAATAATTATCAGAGATCATAGATCCATACTCATAGTTATATAAAAATAATTTACTAGGAACCTCCTTTTGATCACCACGAATATAAATTGTAAGATTTGCTTCATTAATCAACCAATCCTTTTCTCTTAGATCTTCTAATTCAAACTCATCAGGAAAAAGGTCAATAATAGCTTCTGAACCTGATGCTCCTTGAATAAACAACTTCTGTTCGCCATCATCTACATTAGGAAAATCAAGTGCTTCTCTAATTTCTGGTTGGTTATAATCTTTTATATACTTTCCGGTTTTTACTCCGCCAAAACTAAAATGCATGGTTTGTTTTGTTTTAACAACCACATCATCTTTTCCTTTAATATCATTGGTATAATAAATAGTCATTTTAGCCTTGGTGGTTGCAAGATTCATAATTGAACCATCAACACCATCAGCATCAATATACAAACCTCTAAAATAATGATTGAAGCTCAAATTATCATCAAAATCAGGTGAATCCTGATGATCCACAAATCTATTTTTAAAGAAATCACTATTTAAAATAAATTTTATTGAAGGTGAAACATCTTCCGCCTTTATCGTATCGATATCATCAACAGTACCAGGGTCATCATCTAAATATTTTCTTTCAACATAAAGCACAGTATCATTCACATTCGGCTTAAAACTACCTGTATGAAGTAAATCTTTTATCAAATAATCTTTATCAGAATAGTACTTCATTCCCTTTGAAGGATCCAACGGATCTAAAGTGTTTAAAAAAGTACCCAATTCATTTACCGTAATATTATACTCCATTTTTCTATTTCCATAAATAAAATCCAATGATTTTACTCTCTCATAAATTGTATCCTTATCTTCTGTTATTTCTTTAATAACCAAAGTATCTTTCAATAAATAAGGCATATCAACAACAACAAGATCAATAACAGCATTATCCCCAAAATTAACTCCAAGAATAGGTAATTTTAACTGAGAGATCAGCGCACTTCTCATATAACCAAAATCATTGTCCTGATAAACACCCAACAGAGATAAAGGAACTTTACCAGCTTCATTATTATCAACCCTTGATGACATGACATTTTTATTATAAGAAATGATTTCCAGCAAGGTATCTCCAACTGAAAATGCTTTATTATCAATCAGGTTAACCGCAATATCTTCAAAATCTTTTTCACAAGATATTATACCAAAAAAGAATACTAATCCTAAACCAATATTTTTAAAAATGGTTACATTTTTATTAGACATAAATATTTTTTTGATTTTTTTTAATGTATTATAAAACTTCATTAAGGTAAAAGTTAGAGTAGGCTTCTTTGAAATCTTCCAACGGATGATAATCTAGAACAGGAATATCAAGATCATCTATTAATTTAGTAGTTTTTTCATTTAAATTGTCACATCCTTTAATCACAGCATCAGAATTTTCAATTGCTATTCGCATAAAACCATTTTCATCATCTATTTGAAAAGATTTTAATTTTTCATCAGGAATAGAATCAAATTTGATCTTATTTACCAACTCTTCATTGCTCAACACGCCATTGGTACCATACTCAAACACAGATGTCACTATTTTACTATCGGCAAATAAAGGATCATTTTTATAATATTCTCTCAAATACAGTGGTAACAAGGAAGCCATCCATCCATGAACATGAATAATGTCTGGAGCCCATTTTAGTTTTTTTACAGTTTCAATCACTCCTTTTGCAAAAAATATTGCTCTTTCATCATTGTCTTCAAAAAGCTTCCCTTCTTCATCTGTAAAAATGGCTTTTCTTTTAAAATACTCTTCATTATCAATAAAATAAACCTGCATTCTTTCTTTGGGAACTGAAGCTACTTTAATAATTAAAGGCATATCCATATCATTGATAATCAAATTCATACCTGATAATCGGATTACCTCATGTAATTGATGTCTTCTTTCATTTATCACTCCAAATCTAGGCATGAACATCCTAATTTGTACTCCTTGGTGATGCATTTCTTTTGGCACTTCAAATGCCATTTTTGATACATTATTTTCTGGCAAATAGGGTATCTGTTCGGATGATACAAATAGTATTCTCTTATCTTTCATTTATCATTCTATTTTGGAATGCTGCAAAATTACGAAATTATATGATTAATTCGATTTAAAATCTTAAGTTTGATTGCTTATTAACAATATTTAACAGCAAAATGAACGTTTTTAAAACAGTTGAATTATTACAAAAAAACCTAATGTTAATTGATAAAAACAGATCAATAGGTTTTGTGCCAACTATGGGAGCCCTACATAAAGGGCATTTATCTATCGTAAAAAAAGCAAAAAAAGAAAATGATCTTGTGGTCGTTAGTATTTTTGTTAACCCAACTCAATTTGATAAGGCAGACGATTTAAAATCGTATCCTGTAACCATTGATAATGATCTAAAGCTTTTAAAAGAAACTCATTGCGATATTGTTTTTATCCCTGCTGTAGAGGATGTTTACCCCGGAAATGTACAATCAAGTAATTTTGACTTTGATGGTTTAGACAAAGTAATGGAAGGCGCATTTAGAGATGGTCATTTTGATGGCGTTGGAACTGTTGTTAAACGACTTTTTGAAATTGTTAAACCCACGAGGGCATATTTTGGAGAAAAAGATTTCCAACAACTACAGATCATCAATAAGATGGTGGAAAAGGGTAAAATACCTGTACAAATTGTTCCCTGTGAAATTTATCGAGAAAATGACGGACTTGCAATGAGTTCGCGTAATACGAGGTTGAGTGAAGCACAACGGAAAGAAGCTCCGTTGATTCACCAAACTCTTCTAAATGTCAAAAAAATATTCTCTGAAAAGGATATTAAGTATATCCAAAAAATGGTTGAAGACATATTCAAATCAAATACTATACTTGAACTTGAATATTTTGAAATAGCAGATACAAATACTTTACTATCAACAAATAATAAACTTCCAAATACTAGTTATAGGGCTTTTATTGCTGTTTTTGCCGGAAAGGTTAGATTAATTGACAATCTAGCTCTAAATTAATTAACTTTGCAAAAAATTATTAAACCATAATAATGAATGTTGAAGTTATAAAATCAAAAATACACCGTGTAAAAATTACCAATTCTAATTTAAACTACATCGGAAGTATTACTATTGATGAGGATCTTATGGATGCTTCAAATATAATTGAAGGTGAAAAAGTTTATATTGTAAATATAAATAACGGTGAGAGGTTTAGTACATATACCATAAAAGGGAATAGGAAAAGTGGCGATATCATTTTGAATGGCCCGGCTGCCAGAAAAGTTGTAAAAGGGGATATTATCATTATCATATCGTATGCAACCATGGATTTTGAAGAAGCTAAAAAATTTAAACCCTCTATTATTTTCCCTAATGAGAATGATAATTCTTTAACCTGATCTTTGAATAAAAAACTCAAAAAAACTATTTTTACAATTCTGCCAATTTCACTTGGAGTTATTTTGATTTGGTATTCTGTAGCAAAACTAACAGATGATGATATAAAAGTAATCAAAGAATCTTTTGCATCGGCAAATTACTGGTGGGTTGGTTTTTCTGTAGTATTAGGTGTTTTAAGTCATATTTCCCGCGCATACCGATGGCAATATTTACTGACTCCACTGGGTTACAAACCGAGATTTGCTAATAATATTATGGCTGTTCTTGTGGGTTATCTGATAAACCTTACCATCCCCAGAGCAGGTGAGATTGCAAGAGCAACAACTATTTCAAAATATGAAAATATTCCTTTTGAAAAAGCTTTTGGAACCATTGTTTCCGAAAGAATAGCAGATGTTATCATGTTATTAAGCATCATAGGAACCGCATTTTTTTTACAAACCAAATTGTTATCTTCTTACCTGTTTAAAGAATCTGATTCAAATTCAAATATTCTGTATTACAGTCTGTTTGGCTTGGTAGTAGCAGCATTTTTAATTTACCGGCTAATCAAAAAATCAACAAATCCATTTATCCAAAAAATTCAAAATTTTGTCCAGGGATTGATACAGGGAGTGATCAGTATTTTTAGAATGAAAAAAAAGTGGCCATTTATTTTCCACACTATATTTATTTGGGCAATGTATGTCTTGATGTTCTATGTGGTAACTTTAGCCCTTCCAGAAACACATAACCTTCCATTAGGCGCTATTATTGTAGGGTTTGTTGTTGGCGGCTTAAGCATGGCACTTACCAATGGAGGTTTAGGTACTTATCCGGTTTTTGTTGCCAGTGCTATTACTCTTTACGGAGTTGATCAAAATCCTGCTCTTGCTTTTGGATGGATTGTATGGACAGCTCAAACACTAATGGTAATTGTATTTGGAGGACTATCCTTTATACTACTCCCTATTTACAATAAAGAAAAAGTTTAACCTCTGTTATTTTTTTGATAAATAATAACTTTGTTTTATGAAACAATACTACAGCAACGGAAAACTATTACTTACAGCAGAATATCTAGTTCTTGATGGAGCAAAAGCGTTGGCTTTACCCACCAAATTTGGACAGGATCTTGTAGTTGAAGAATTAAACTCTCCTAAATTGATCTGGAAAAGTTTTGATGAAAATAATAATACTTGGTTTGATGCTGAATTTGATTTGAATGGATTTGAAATTATAAAACCGGACAATGATCTTCCTGCAACAAAAACACTCCAAAAAATATTAAAAGAAGCATTTAAATTATCTTCAAAAGAAAACAGAGAAGACTTTTTATCAACTAAAAATGGAATTAAAATAAATACAAATCTTACATTTTCGAGAAATTGGGGTTTAGGAACCTCCTCCACTTTAATAAATAATATTGCAAAATGGTTAAAAGTCAACTCTTTCGAGTTGCTAAAAAATAGTTTTGGAGGTAGTGGGTATGATATCGCTTGCGCGGAAAACAATACTCCGATCCTCTTTCGGTTAAATAATAAAAAACCAATTATTGAATCTGTTGAATTCAATCCTTCCTTTAAAGAACAACTCTATTTTGTACATCTGAATAAAAAACAAAATAGCCGGGACGGAATAAAAAAATATCGAAATTTTAATGAATCTATTCAGGAAATTGCTGATGAAATATCAGTATTAACTGAAATGTTTTTGACAGCAAAAGATATCAAAATATTTGAAAGTGCTATGTTACAACACGAAGGAATCATTTCAAATGTAATCAAAGAAAAACCTATTCAAAAGGTGCTTTTTTCTGATTATTTTGGACAAACCAAAAGTTTAGGCGCCTGGGGCGGTGATTTTATTCTTGCTACCGGAAATAAGAAAACCCCTGCTTATTTTAAAAGTAAGGGCTTTCATACTGTAATCGCTTATAAAGATATGATATTGTAAAAAGGTATTATCCTTCTAAATCAACCCTAGATTCTGGGGCAGATTCCGGATCGGCTCCCCATTCCTTATTTGGATATTCTCCCATTTCTAATTCCAGAGTTGATCCATTTAAAATATCCTCATGTGTAAACCAAACCTTATTATACACCTCTCCATTCAATTTAGCCGATTGTATGTACTTATTCTTTTTAGAGGCATTATTAGCTACGATCGTAAAGATTTTTCCATTGTCGAGTTCAATACTTGTTTTCTCAAATAACGGACTACCAATATTATATATAGGCAAACCTGGAGTAACCGGATAAAAACCCATTGAAGAAAATACAACAAAAGAAGTCATGGCTCCACCATCTTCATCACCAGGTATTCCAAAAATACTATCCTGAAACCAGGCATCTAATAAGAAACGTATTCGCTTTTGTGTTTTCCATGGTGCACCAGCATAATTATACAGGTAAGGAATATGAAAACTAGGTTCATTTCCCATTGAAAATTGCCCCACCATACCACTTGAATCTGCAAATAAAGCATAAAATTGATACTTTGTTCTACCCAAAGCTTCTCTAAACAATTGATCTAAATTTGCCGTAAATTGTTCTCTACCTCCCATTAAATTGATTAAACCATGAATATCATGCTGACCCTGCCATGCATAGGTGTAACCATTATTTTCATCATAATAATCACGTCCGCCGGGACCTCCATCAAATTTCGGATCAATATCTATCCAATTACCATCAGCATCTTTTGGCATCATCAAACCATTTTTGGGTTGATAAAGGTTTCTGTAATTAATTGACTGAGTATTGTAGTACTCAAAATCTTCTCTTTTATCCAACTCTAAAGCCACTTGACCTAAAGCCCAGTCATCATAACTATGTGCTAAAGTTATGGCAACACTTTGTCTTTTTTCAAACCAGTGAACTCTATCCACAAATTCTTTCTCATCAGGTTTAAGAGAAGGGAAATAACCTTTTTCTCTGTAAAAATTATCCAATTCTGTTTTTTCTCCATTTACCCAAGGAATCATTGTAGCATCGGTAGCATTTTTCTTCATTCCTTCATAAGCTTTTTCTATATCAAAATTGCGAATACCCTTACGATAAGCATCTAAAAAAACAATGGTTGAATGAAACCCGTGCATAGCAGGTTTATCCTTATAAAGTATTGGAAATTGTGGCATCCAGCCTCCTTCTTTATACATTCTAACATAGGATTGCAACATATCTCCCTCCAAATCAGGTGAGAGGATCATTCGCAATGGATGCTGCGCCAAATAGGTATCCCAAACCCAGTCATCCGTATAAAAATCTCTTTTATCCTCATGAACTGTATGATCATAAGCACTAAAATATTTACCTTCTTCAGTAATATTTACCATTCGCTCATAATAACGAAAAAGTGAAGTATAGAATACATTTCTTTGTGCTTGAGTTCCACCTTCTACTTTAATTTGCCCCAGTTTATCATTCCAAACAGAAGTTGCTTGCTTTTTTAAAGCATCAAAACCCCATTGTGGAATTTCGTTACTCAAATTTATTTTTGCCTGCCCCGCACTTATATAAGAAATTGCATATTTAAACTCAATTGGATCTTTTGGATTTTCAGGAAAATTCACCCAGGCATTTGGCTGAACTCTGCTTGTTTTTCGCCTTTTATTTACAATAGTTTCTTTATCAAAACCAATCGTAACTTTTGTATTAAACTCCCCATACATATAAGCCTTCATTCCTTGAAAAACTTCAACACCTTCTAAAGAGTTTCCTTTACCTTGTTTCCATGAACCATCATGAGTTACATTAAACTTTAGTTTTTTTATACCCTTTTCAGGGAAATGAAATTTAAAAAATCCTGCTTTTTTTCCAGGAACATATTCTGTTTTAATCTCAGAGTCTACAAAATAAGTAGAATAATAATTCGGTTTTAATATCTCCTGATCGTGATCCCAGGTTTGTTTGTTACTCCAAGTATCCTTTTTATCTTTTAAAACTCCAGGCAACACTCCAAAAAGTTCACCTTCACGATGAGAAACCATAGAAAGTGTGAAAAAAGCAATCTGATCATCCAAATAATCTTTCCGATAAGGATGCATTCTAATAGGCTGATTAGGAAGCTGAATGTTTGGCCTCATAGGGTGTAACAAATAGCCAACTGCTCCAATATTTTGATCTACATGATCTAAATTCGATTTAACTATACCCGTATCTGAGTTGTTATCAACATTTTTTGCGCATCCTAATATCAATAGGAAAATTGTACCTAATACTAAAATTTGCTTTATAACCTTCATTCTCTTATTGTGTTTTTATTTATGTAGCCCTTTATATCTTAGTAATTGTAATAACATTTCGGGTTCATCGGTTTGGATTATATTTGCTCCATTTCCCAATAATGTTTCCAGTGCTTCTTCTCCTTTTCCATAACGAATATAGGCATCCGATTCTCCCAAGGCATTGATCCAGACTCTGGAATTATTATCTTTTAACATTTTAGACAATTCTTTGGTGTAAAATTTTGAATCGATATGAACCACAGGAGGTGCATATCT
>JADGEA010000540.1 GCA_016744615.1 Flavobacteriaceae bacterium | reverse complement strand
AATTAGGATCTCCTATTTTTATTAATTCTTCTTTAGTTAATTTTTTCTTTTTTGTGTTGACCCCTACATAATCTTTGTACTCCTTACTAAAAGCTTTTTTGGCTTCATCAAAAGTTAAAAATGATTTGTATTGTGCTCCTTGTACATTCTTTATTGAAAGCTGACACTCTTTCCAGCTTTCAAATATTCCTGCTGGATTTCCAAACCATACTACATAATACTTTTTCTTTTTTGCCATATAATAATCTTGAAAACAAGTCTTCTTATTATTTTTCTTCTGAACTCAACAACTCTTCAATTACTTTCGGAAAATGTTCATATTCTAATAGGTGTATTTTACTAGCTACTGTTTCTGCGGTTTCATTTTCCGAAAGATTAAAACTTTCCTGAAATATAATTGCTCCTTCGTCGTAATTTTCATTTACATGATGAATCGTAATTCCAGTTTCAGCTTCCTTATTTTTCACAACAGATTCATGAACATGCATTCCATACATCCCTTTTCCGCCATATTTAGGTAATAAAGCTGGGTGAATATTAATCACCTTATTTGGAAACTCTTTCAATATAAATTCTGGAAATTTCAATAAAAAGCCTGCAAGCACTATTAAATCAGGCTTTTCATCTTTTAGAATCGTTAATATTTCATCAGAATTAACAAATTCATTTTTTGTGAAACTTTGGGCAGGAATAGATAATTTTATTGCCCTATCTAAAACTTTTGCATCCTTTTTATTTGTCAGTACTAAAGTCACTTCAGCAAGGCTCGTTTTTTGAAAATATTTTATAATATTCTCAGCATTAGTACCACTTCCAGAAGCAAATATCACCATTCTTTTCATAATAAGAATTCATTTAAAAAGGGATTAAAACCCATAATTATTTCACAAAAATACGTGAAATGTGGATTTCCTCAGCTAAAATGTTTAATTTTAGATTCACATTTTAACATTAAAGTGTTGTTTTAATTTAAAATATTTTATTTTTGCAAATTATAATTAAAATTTAAAAACAAGAATTATGTCAGACATTGCATCAAGAGTAAAAGCTATTATCGTAGACAAATTAGGTGTAGACGAAAACGAAGTTGTAACGGAAGCTAGCTTCACAAACGA
>JADGEA010000059.1 GCA_016744615.1 Flavobacteriaceae bacterium | reverse complement strand
AATTCAGCAAAACAAATATAATAAATTATTTACATAAAATCTTATCTTTTATAAATTATAAGTTTTATAAATATTTGATACTTGCTTTGTTACGAAAACATATCCTTCACTTTTTCAAAAAATGACTTCTCTGAATTGGTTGGTTTAGGAGCAAAATTATCATCAAATCTATTTTTTTCGAAAAAGTTCTTTTGTTCCTTTGATAATTTTCTTGGTGTCCAAACATTGATATGAACAAGTAAATCTCCTTTACCATATCTATCTAAACTCTCCAATCCTTTTCCGCGAAGGCGCAAAATCTTACCTGATTGTGTTCCTTCATCAATTTTTATTCTAACTTTTCCAGTTAAAGTATCAATTTCTTTATTTATTCCTAAAGCTGCATCTGGATAACTAACATATAAATCATAATGCAAATTATTGCCTTCTCTTTTCAGTTTATCATGAGGAACTTCCTGAATAATAACATGAATATCTCCAGGAATACCATCACCAGGTGCTTCATTTCCTTTTCCTCCAACTTTTAGCTGTACTCCATCAGTAACTCCGGCAGGAATATTAATCTCAACGGTTTCCTCCTTATAAACTAAACCGTGAGAATCAGCTCCTTTTGGTCGATTATCAACTGTTTTTCCTGCTCCCTGACAAGTAGGACAAGTAGTTGCAGTTTGCATTCTTCCTAAAATGGTATTGGTAATTCTGGTAACGCTACCCTGGCCATTACATGAATTACAGGTTTTATACGTTACCCCGTCTGCTTTCACTAAACGCTTTACTTTTACCTTTTTAGTAACGCCATTTAGTATGTCTTTTAATTCAAGTTTTACCCTAATTCTAAGATTACTACCTTTAACTCTTGTAGTACGAGAGCCTCCGCCAAACCCACTAAAGCCTCCGCCACCAAAATGACCCCCAAAGACATCGCCAAACTGGCTAAAAATATCGTCCATATTCATATGGCCGTAACCTCCTCCGCCACCGCCATTTTCAAATGCAGCATGACCATATTGGTCGTATTTGGCTTTCTTATCGGAATTACTTAAAATCTCATACGCCTCAGCTGCTTCTTTAAAACGCTCTTCAGCAGCTTTGTCACCCGGATTTTTATCAGGATGATTTTGAACTGCCTTTTTACGATATGCTTTTTTTATCTCACTTGCTGTTGCATTCTTACTAACCCCAAGTATTTCGTAATAATCTTTCTTCATTCCCTTTAAATTAATTGCCTAAAACAACTTTAGGGAAACGAATAATAGTTTCTCCAAGTTTATATCCTTTTTCAACTACATCAATAATTTTTCCCTTTAGTTTTTTAGAAGGTGCAGGGACCTGAGAAATTGCTTCATGAATTTCAGCATCAAATACATCTCCCTCTCCAACTTCCATTTCTTTTAAACCTTTTTGAGTCAAAGTATTTTTGAATTTATTATAGATCAATTCCATACCTTCTAACATGGCATTGTCATTTGATTTTTTGATCTCATTCAATCCTCTATCAAAATCATCCAATATTGGCAATAAAACTGCCATTAATTCTCTGTTTGCAGTACTAAAAAGTTCTATTCGCTCTTTAGAAGTTCTCTTTTTATAGTTTTCAAATTCAGCAAACAGTCGTAAGAAATTATTTTTTTCTTTATCTAATTCTGATTGCAACTTCTCAACAATATTATCTTCCTCCTGATTATCAGATACTTCTTCCTGATTTTCAAAGTTTTCACTTTCTATTTCCTGATCCTGAAAATCATTTTCAAATTCGGGTTTTTTATTTTCTTGATTGCTCATAATTATTTCATATTTATCCTATTACACCATCTTAAGCAAATTACTTGCCAAGTGTTTATTCGTGTCAATTTGTCACAAATATTTCAACTAAAATCTATGTTTTTTTATTTTATGATAAGACTGTCTATTATTTTCAAAAAGAATCTTCTATTCTTTCAATTTTAGCACCGATAGACCTTAACCTTTCATCAATTCGTTCATAACCTCTATCAATTTGTTCAATATTATGAATAGTACTGGTTCCTGTTGCAGATAGTGCCGCAATCAATAATGAAATTCCAGCTCTAATATCAGGAGAGCTCATGGTTGTTGCACGTAGACTTGATTCATGATTTAATCCAATAACTGTTGCTCTATGTGGATCACAAAGTATTACCTTAGCTCCCATATCAATAAGTTTATCCACAAAAAACAAACGACTTTCAAACATTTTTTGATGGATCAACACACTTCCTTTAGCTTGAGTTGCAATTACCAAAACAATACTTAACAAATCAGGTGTAAATCCTGGCCATGGAGCATCAGAAACCGTTAAAATAGAATCATCTAAAAACCCTTGTATTTCATAGGTTTCCTGAGTTGGAATATGAATATCATCTCCTTTTCTTTCTAATATAATACCCAATTTTCTAAAAACAGATGGAATCTGACCCAGATTATCCCAACTTACATCTTTTATGGTAATCTCTGATCTGGTCATCACCGCCATCCCTATCCAGCTACCAATTTCGATCATATCTGGTAAAACTCTGTGATTACAACCTTTTAGAGATTTTACACCTTCAATAATCAATTTATTAGAACCAATTCCACTAATATCAGCACCCATTTTCACCAGCATTTTTGACAATTGCTGTATATAAGGTTCGCATGCTGCATTGTAAATTGTTGTTGTACCTTTAGCCAAAACAGATGCCATTAAAATATTTGCTGTTCCGGTTACTGATGCTTCATCTAAGAGCATATAAGCACCTTTTAATCCTTCTGCACCAGCCTCAACTCCATAAAAATATTCGTCTTTATTATATCTGAATTTTGCTCCAAGATTGATAAAACCTTCAAAATGAGTATCTAATTTACGCCTTCCTATCTTATCCCCTCCAGGCCTGGGAATATACCCTCTTCCAAAACGGGTCAATAGCGGCCCAACAATCATGATAGAACCTCTTAAGGAACTTCCGTCTTTTTTAAACTTTGCAGATTCTAAATAATCCAGATCAATTTCATCTGCCTGAAATGTAAAAGTATTATCGGCAACCTTTTCAACCTTAACACCTAATTCTCCCAAAATAAAAATCAACTTATTTACATCTCTAATATCAGGAACATTGCTGATGGTTACCTTTTCAGGAGTCAGTAAAACTGCACAAATTACTTGTAATGCTTCATTCTTTGCACCTTGAGGAATAATTTCACCTTGCAAACGATGTCCTCCTTCTATTTTAAATATAGACATGACTTTAGGATTTCAGGATAAAATATGATTATCTTTTTCGGTAATTTGATTTACCTTGTTTTTGTTGACCTTTTTGATAGTTCTTATTTGGTTTTTTTCGTAATAAATTTCTAGAAGGGGACAATTCTTCTTTCCCTTCTGTCAAATCCAGTTTTCCATCAGAAAGTTCAAATAAATGTTTAAAAATAACAGCATCATCTACCGTATCTTTATTCCAGTTTAAATAACATTTTTTCATATGGTTTGCAATTGTATAAACCAATGCTTCTTTCATATCTCCTTCATCCCAAGTCAATGCTGTATCTATCATTGTTTGGATATTATTACCATAAAACCTGTATTTTGAAGGTGAATTAGGATAAGGCAATGCGTCTGGTTTAGCCTGTAAAACTTCTTGCTCAATTATAGGGTAAGGTGATTCAACATTTAATTTATAATCAGACATGATAAAAAGTTGATCCCACAATTTATGCTGAAAATCAGGTACATCACGCAAATGTGGTTGTAAATTTCCCATCACTTTTACAATGGATTTGGCCATTTTATTTCTTTCAGCATCTTCTTCTATAGCAATACAATGATTTATTAATTTTTGAATATGTCTACCATATTCAGGAATGATTAAGTGTTCTCTTTCTGAGTTATATTCTAGATCCATCTACGTATTTCTTTTTATTCAATTTTATTTACTTATACCATGCAAAGTAACGATTATATTTAGGTTTTTAACATGAATTAAAGTAAAAAATTTATCCTATGACTTTAAGTCTAGCAAATTGCAGAAGCAATTTTTTTGAAGAACCTGATTCAAATTTAATTTCAGCTTTCCTGTTATTTCCAGTTCCTTCCATATGGATCACTTTTCCTTTTCCAAACTTTGTATGAACCACAATATTTCCAACTACCAGTTTATTATCAAATAAATTGGTTTTATTTCTATCAATATTGCTGATTTTTTTCAGATTTTTAGGTGGTACAATTTTTACGACTTTTTCTTGCTTTGGCCTTTTTTCTGATTTTCTTAGTACTGGTTTTTTAAACCTGATCTTCGTTTTAGGAGTTTCTCCAAAAATATCTTTTTCAATAAATCTATTAACTTGAGATTCAACTTTTTTAGGAGTTATATAGTCTAAATATTTTTCATCTACTTCTTCCAAAAATCTACTAGGCTCACAATCAATTAATTTACCCCAGCGATAACGAGATTGTGCATAAGACAGATAAACCTGTTTTTCTGCCCTAGTTAACGCAACATAAAACAACCTTCTTTCTTCTTCAATTTCGCTGCGTGTATTCATACTCATAGCTGATGGAAATAGATTCTCTTCCAAACCAACAATATAAACATAAGGAAATTCCAAACCTTTTGCCAGATGAATGGTCATTAAAGATACTCTAGGAATATCATCTTTTTCATTATCAAAATCAGTAGCTAAGGCAACATCTTCCAAAAAAAATGCGAGTGATGCATCTTCTTCTTTTTGATTTTGTTCTTCAATAAAATCTTTAATTCCATTCAATAGTTCCTGAACATTTTCAACCCTACTAATCGCTTCAGGAGTTCCTTCACTTTCAATATCTTTGACCATTCTAGTTTGTCTTAAAACTAATTCAGCAACTTCCAAAGCATTTTTAGTTTGCGACTCAATTTGAAAACTTCGTATCATATTTACAAAGTTTTGCAATTTATTCTTTGTTCCTGAATTAATTTTGAGGTCTACTTTATTTAAATGGAGTAATATTTCAAAAATAGATTTTTTATATTGATTTGCTGCCAGAATTAATTTATCAATGGTTGTTTGACCTATTCCCCTTGCGGGATAATTGATTACACGTTTTAACGCTTCTTCATCATTGGAATTAATTAACAATCGTAAATATGCCAAAATATCTTTGATCTCTTTTCTTTGATAAAATGATACTCCGCCATATATTCTATGCTTAATATCTTTTTTTCGCAAAGCATCTTCAATTGCTCTGGATTGTGCATTGGTTCTATATAAAATTGTAAAATCTTCATTACCTAGTTGGTTTTGCATCATATTCTCAAAAATAGAGTTTGCCACAAAACGTCCTTCATCTCCCTCAGAAAATGTACGCATTACTTTGATCAATCCTCCTTCTTCATTAGAAGTCCAGATCTCTTTCTCTAATTTAGTCTTATTCTTATCAATAACACTATTAGCTGCTTCAACTATATTTTTAGAAGAACGGTAATTTTGTTCCAGTTTGAATATTTTTACACCACTGTAATCTTTCTGAAAATTTAAAATATTTTTAATATTTGCTCCACGAAAAGCATAGATACTCTGACTATCATCACCCACAACGCAAATATTTTGAAATCTGTCTGCCAAAGCACGAACAATTAAATATTGCGAATGATTGGTATCCTGGTACTCATCTACTAAAATATAACGGAACCGATCTTGATATTTTGCTAACACTTCCGGAAAACGGGTAAGTAGTTCATTGGTTCTCAATAAAAGATCATCAAAATCCATGGCACCCGCCTTAAAGCATCTATCAACATATTCTTTATAAATAGAACCCATTTTAGGGCGACCAGTCATTTTATCTGACTCCATCAATTCTGGATTTTGATAATAAGCTCTAACCGTAATTAAACTATTTTTTAATTGTGATATTCTACCTAAAACTTGTTTTGGTTTGTACTTTTCTTTTTCGAGTTGCATTTCTTTTATGATAGAAGATATCAACCTCACAGAATCCTGTGTATCATAAATGGTAAAATTAGAGGGAAAACCTAATTTTTCACCTTCACTTCTTAAAATTCTTGCAAATACACTATGAAAAGTACCCATCCATAAATTCTTTGCCTCACTTTGACCAACCACCTGAGCAATCCTGTTTTTCATCTCACGGGCTGCTTTATTGGTAAATGTTAGTGACAAAATATTAAATGGATCAATTCCATTTTTCATCAAATGAGCAATACGATAGGTCAATACTCGGGTTTTTCCCGATCCTGCACCGGCAATAATGATCATTGGTCCTTCTTTTTGAAGAACCGCCTGTTTTTGGGCTTCGTTTAACTGATTAAGGTAAGTATCCACATTTCAATTTTGATAATTCAAAAATACAATGCTTTATCAATTGGAGCAATAAAAGTTATTGACAATTTTAAAATAAAAAAGATTTCATTAACTTTTTTGATATCTTATCAAAAAAGCAGCAAATCTCATTGCAATTCCTGAGCCTAATAATAGAAATCGATCCATAGTTGAGATATTAACTAATATTCCGCTAGAAAAAACAAAAATAGTTCAACTGAAATCTCAAAGAATTTGTTAAAATAACAAATCCTTTGAGATGAGTTTTACTAAAAAAACCGCCGAAAGGCGGTTTTAAAATTCTGATAAAAAGAAATTTATTTTTGAGCACGAATCTCAACTCTTCTGTTTTCTTGTTTCCCTTTTTTAGTTTTATTATCTCCTATTGGTTTTTCTTCTCCATATCCAATAGATTTAATCATACTTGCAGGGAAACCTGCTTGTACAAGAGCTTGCATAACAGCGTCTGAACGTTGTTGTGATAATTTTTTATTTATTGCATTACTACCTGAGCTATCTGTATGGCCTTCTACAACAAAATTTGTAGCATGATAGTCGCTTAAAATAGTATTGATTTTATCTAATCTTACTTCAGTTTCATCAGTAAAAGTAAATTTACCTGTTTTAAAATATATTGCTCTGGCAAGATCAGTAATTTGCTTTTGAACTTCTTCTGTCACCATTGGGCAACCATTATTTGAAGCTACTCCGGAAATATTCGGACAATTATCTATAGAATCTGCAATACCATCTCCATCCGTATCAAGAACAGGGCAACCTTCATTATCTATAGTACCAACTTCATTAGGGCATTTATCCATAGAATCCATTACACCATCACCATCGGTATCTGGGCAACCATTGAATTGTTCTAAACCGGCAACTGTAGGACAAAGGTCTTCATTGTCTGGGAAACCATCTCCATCGGTATCAGCGCAACCATTAAATTTTGCTAAACCAGCAACATCTGGACATTTATCTTCAGAATCCTTAATACCATCACCATCTGTATCAGGACAACCATTAAATTGCTCTAAACCAGCAACTTCCGGACAAGTATCATTTTTATCTTTTACACCATCACCATCTGTATCTTTACCTCCTAATTTAAATTGAAGACCAATCATAAACATTTGTGTGTTCATATCGTAAGCAACTCGTGTATTATCAACAGCTCCATAAGGAGGGTTAACTGGTGCCATCATTGGGTTTAACATTTTCCCTTCTGTTTTCCCATCACTTATACCATAATGATAAACTGCATCAAAAACAAAAGCATCACTTAGTTCATAACTAAAACCAAATTGAAAAGCATGTGCTATAATTGCAGTTGCTGGTATTGAATAAAATGTTAATTCTTCATTAATTGGATTAGTACTATAAGTATATCCAAAACGCAAAGGCACTTTTTTAATCGCTTTTAATTGTAATCCTGCAGAAACAACTGACATACTTTCCCATCCAAATCCCTGAACTGAACCATATTGTGTCCATCCTGTTTTTTCAAAACCTTCTGTACCAGCATAATCTACATAGCGATAATCTAAGGCAAAATCAACAATTCCTTTAGAATATCCTAGACCTACTGAATAAATCGCAGGAAAATCCATTGTGAATTTATTGTTTCCTGTACTGCCATCTAAATATATGTTATCAAACTCAAACTCATTCATAAACTGTGGCGTTTTATAAGAAGCACCTAACTTAATTCCTTTTTGCGAATCATAGAATAAACCAATTTGTCCTCCATACCCAATTGCGGAAGCAGCACCATCTGTTTTTGAATATCTTGCAGTTTGACTTGGATTTGCCAACGGATTTGGAGCTAATTCTAGTGAATGATAATTAAAGGTTGGCTGAACACCAATAGAAAATTTATCTGTAAAACTATAAGCCCAGGTAAAACCAACCTGCATAAGCATATAATTAGATTCTACATGACCAAAACCACCCATATTTTGAGGGTAATTTATTGGGTTTGTTGGTTTACTTGGATCAAAACCTCCAGACCCTGGCAGATTAGTTTCTTCTGGAAAATCAACTCCAAATCCACTTACTCCAAAAACAGACACACCAAAGGTATGTTTACTATCTGCTTTTCCCCAAGCAAAAGCCATGGCTGGCATAGGCATATAACCTAATTCACTTTCTGTAGAACCATCTAAGGTCATTGGAGGATTTCCAGGTCCCATAGCTCCCGCTTCTATTGTCGAATACAATGTAGGTGTTCCTTTAAACATACCCACATCTAATTTAAATCTAGCTCCGTCAAACACTGAAAGTGCTGCAGGATTCCAGTGCATTGCACCACTAATATCCAATGGTTGCGCTGTAGCAGCTCCACCCATGGACATGTTTACAGCGCCAACGCCCTGCATTAAATGCCCCGTTTGCGCAATGGCAACCGAAGTAAATAATAAAAATACTAATTTAGATAATTTGTTAAGCATAATAGTTAATTTTTAAGTGAGTAAAATTTTCTAATAAAAATTCATTTTTCCCATAATATATATTACTCCAATATGTAACATTTTTTACAATCTATATGAATTATTAACTTTATTTGTCTTAGCAAAAATACAACCATCAAAAGAAGGTTTTAATGATAATTATCATTTTTGATGAAATTTTTATTGCAACTCTAAAAAACATAGCATATTTTTGAATCTTATTAAATTATTTTTATGAATATCGATAAAATTTTAGAAATCCTTGCCTATACGTTACCTTCTGTTGTAACTGGTTTGGTAGCATTGTATTTTTTTAAATACCATATGCGTAATGAAGAAAAACGACGTAATTTCTTATTACGAAAAGATAAACAAAATCTGGCATTGCCTATTCGTTTACAAGCATACGAAAGACTGGCATTATTTTTAGAGAGAATTTCTCCCGAAAAACTTTTGATCAGAATAAAACCTTCTGGTAATAATTCAATCAGTTACCTGAACAAACTGATATTGAATGTTGAACAGGAATACGAACATAATCTTGCCCAACAGATCTATATAACAGATGATTGCTGGAACGCTATTGTGACTTCAAAAAATGCTATTGCACAAATGATCAGAACTGCTGCGGCAAATAACGAAGTAAACACTGCGGAAGAATTAAGAGAAAAGATATTAAAGGAAAGTATCAAAAATGACAACCCTACGCAGGTTGCTCTTTCCTATCTTAAAAATGAGGTTAAAAAAGTTTTTTAATCTTAAATACCAATCTGTTTACATGTATTTCCTAGCATATTCTTTTGCCTGAGGCAAAAATACTTTTAGTGCATTAACCCTCTGTTGATCAGACGGGTGTGTTGCTAATATTGCCGGAGGGCTAGCTTTGCCCCTGGCAGCCATTCTTTCCCAAACGTGAACTGCTTCTTCAGGGTCATATCCTGCCATGATCATAAAAACCATACCTAATTTATCTGCTTCTGTTTCATGTGTTCGGCTAAATGCCAGCATTCCCAAACTTGAACCTAAACCATATGCAATATTATAAATTTGTGCATTTTTATCATTAGATGTTCCAACTGCAACAGCAATACCTCCAATTTGAGCCAACATTGCTTCTGACATTCTCTCTTCACCATGATGTGCAAATGCGTGAGCAATCTCATGCCCCATAACTGCTGCCAAACCATCTTCATTTTTACAAATAGGAAGTAAACCGGTATAAACAGCTACTTTACCACCAGGTAAACACCAGGCATTTTCCTCATTTTTTTCAAATAAATTAAACTCCCACTGGTACACATCTGCTTCTGCTGATTTACCATTTTCTCTAAGAAATTTATCAACAGCAGCAGCGAGGTTGTTACCTATATTTTTAACCATTGCAGTTTTTTTAGCATCTCTTGATAAAGGGATTTCTTTTAATTCTTTAGAATACCTTGCCAAGCTTGCTGGTAATACCTGATCGGTTGTAACCAATGATATTTGTTTTCTTCCTGTAATCGGAACTGTACTACAAGAAAAAAGAAATAGCACTAATAAAAAAATAGATATATATTTTTTCATAATAGTTTGGTTTTTATTTAAGACAAAAATACACTAATTAATCTCTAGTGAAAATTATCTGAACATTTTAGGAAAAACCTCTTCTTTGGTTCTCTTTAATATCTGTAATCGTAAAAATGATCGTAAAAAACCAGATCCGTAACCAAAAAACTGTACTAAAGTTGCAATAACGGCATATACACCAATAATAAAAGATTTTATACAAGCCCTGCCCTCACACCAGTTTCTATACATAGCATCTATAAAAATTAAGATAAAATAAACGCCATAAAACTTCAATAATAAATCATTCCTAAAAATAAATAAGCAGAAAGCCAGTAACAAACCCAATATAAAAAGAGAAGGGAACCAATAGGTTATCTTTGCTGACCCAGGGTGCATCTTGTTTAAAATAGGGCGGGCTGCACCAAAATTAAATGTTTGTTTAATAAACTGTTTCCAGGAAGTACGGCGTTTATGATAAACAAATGCTTTTGGTATAAATTGTGTATCAAAATCTAGCTCCCAGAGTTTAAATGTAAGGTCAATATCTTCTCCAAAGTGTTGTTTTGAAAATCCTTGTGTTTGAATAAATGCTTTTTTAGAGATCCCCATATTAAAACTACGAGGCTGGAATTTACTTTTTACTTTATCACTACCCCTTAAACCACCGGTAGTAAGCAGGGAGGTCATACTAAAATTGATTGCTTTTTGAATGATAGTAAACGATTCATGTGCAGCATCTGCCCCTCCATAGGCATCTGTAAAACTATTTTGCAAGGCATAATCAACTTCTTTCAAATAAAAATCCGGTAAAATACAATCGGAATCTAAAATGATAAAGTAATTACCTGTAGCCTTTTTCATTCCAAAATTCCTGCTATCACCAGGCCCTGAATTTTCCTTAAAAAAGTATTTAATGTTTAATACTTTATTAAACTGCTTTATAATTTTATCAGATCTTAATTGAGATCCGTCTTCTACAACAATAATTTCAAAAGGTTTATCAAATTGTTGTTTTGACAAACTATCTAAAAGTTCTAAAAGTTCTTCGGGACGATTATAAATTGGTATGATTACAGAAAAATGTAACTCCACAGATTGAATTTTTTTACAATTTCAAAGTTAAACTTTTTTATATGAAATCGGTGAAGAATTTGTTTTGAATAAAAATAAAAGGCCTGATCATGTTTTGATCAGACCTTTATTATAATCCCTCTATTTATTTTCGCTCATTATTCAGACTTTCCTGTTGAAGTTAAATCCACACAACCTTTATACAATTCTAAATTTTCAACTTCAAAATTTTGGATATAATCAAATTTTTCTTTGTTTTCTGACCGAACCAGTGAGATAAACAATTTTGCCGATCTGCTAAATTTCTCATTACGTTGACTATTTAGAAGTAATAAATACCCCATGATGATATTTCCTGCCATTTCAACCAATCTCCTGGCATGAAAATCCTGATAATCAGGGTAATCTATACCAACAACCTTTTGAGTGATCATCTCGTAATCTTTGGTCATTTCCTGAAGATATCCTTTCAATGTTTCATTGCCTGTAACCTCATCATCATATTTTTTGATCTGATCTAAGAAAACATTTGTAGTTACACCTTTAATCGCTGCAACAGCTTGTAATTGTGTTGTCCCTTCATAAATGGAAGTAATCCTTGCATCTCTGTATATTCTTTCAATCGGGAAATCTTTCATAAAACCGGTTCCTCCATGAATTTGTAAGGAATCATAGGCTATAATATTAGAGGCTTCACTGGCAACCAATTTAATCAATGGTGTAAATACATTCGCCAATTTTGCGTAATTCTTCATCTCCATTCGTTCTTCTTTAAGCAAAGATCTTTCTTGCTTCACTTCTTCATAAACTTTAGTGATATCCACAAACATAGTTGTTTCATATAGAAGAGAACGTAAAGCATCAATTTTAACTTTCATATTGGTTAACATCTCATAAACAGCAGGAAAATGAATGATCTCTTTTCCAAACTGAGCTCTTTCTTCAGCATATTTTATAGCTTCACGATAAGCTGCATCTGCAATTCCAACTGACTGAGCTCCAACACCTAAACGAGCAGAATTCATCAAAGCCATCACGTATTTTATCAATCCAAATCGCTCATTTCCAACTAATTCAGCTGGTGCATCTTTAAAAACAAGTTCACAAGTTGGTGAACCTTTGATACCTAATTTTTTTTCTAAATGTCGTACTTCTAGGGCATGATGCTTACGGTCATATATAAACATGGATAAGCCTCTGGCATCAGCCGTATTTTCTTCTGATCTTGCTAAAACCAATGAAATATCCGCATCACCGTTGGTAATAAACCTTTTTACACCGTTTAATTTCCAGGTCTTATTCTCTTTATCAAAAGTAGCTCTTAATTTTACGGATTGCAGATCAGAACCTGCATCCGGTTCAGTTAAAACCATCGCAGCAGTTACTCCATCACGATTAAATCTTGGTAAAAACCGATCTTTTTGTTCTTCCGATCCAAATTCATGGATAGTTTCCGCACAATCCTGTAATCCCCAGATATTTGCAAATCCTGCATCTGACCTAGCAATCATTTCACCAGCCATTACGTAAGGAAGCAAAGGAAAATTTAAACCTCCGTATTTTCTGGGTAACGACATACCTATCAAACCTGCTTCATGTAAAGCTGCATAATTTTCTAAAGTTCCTTTTGCGTAAACTACTTCATTATTTTCAATATGCGGACCTTCCAAATCAACAGATTCAGCATTTGGAGCAATTGTATCATGACAAATATCTCCTACAATATCCAATACCTTTTCATAAGAATCAATGGCATCTTTAAAATTGGATGGTGCATAATCATATTTCTCTGCATCTGTAAAATCTCTTTCTTTTAATTGTACGATCTTTTGTACGATTGGATGTTCCAAATGGAATTTAAAATCTGGTGTATCTTTAAAAAAATTATCCATTTTATGATTTTTGTTATAAGTTTATTTTTGCTAATTAATTATGAAGTATATTTTAAAACACTCCCCCTTAATTCCTCTCTAGAGGAATTACTTAGCATTCTTTTTATAGTATTTGATCATTTTTAATACAACATCTTGCACATCTCCAATAATAACATAATCTGCCAATTTGTTCATGGTAGCATCAGGGTCATTGTTAATGGAAATAATTAAAGATGCATCCTGCATTCCTGCAGTGTGCTGAATCGCTCCTGAAATACCGGCAGCTATATATAATTTCGGACGAACAGTAACTCCCGTTTGACCTATTTGTCTGTTGTGATCAATAAATCCGGCATCAACTGCAGCTCTAGACCCTCCTACTTCACCTCCTAAAAGATCAGCCAATTGTTCTAAAGACTTAAAACTTTCTTTCGATCCAACTCCATATCCTCCGGCAACGATGATCGGTGCTTCTTTTAGATTTACATCTGATTCTTCAATATGACGTTCAATGATCTTTACAATAAAATCTTCTTCCTGAACAATCTCATTTACTTTTACAGGAATTACTTCTGTTTTATAATTTTTATCAAAGATCTCCTTTTTCATCACTCCTTCTCTAACCGTAGCCATTTGAGGATGCATATCCCAATTGATAATATTTGCCATGATACTACCACCAAAGGCAGGACGAATAGCATATAAAAGATCTTTATATTCTTTCTTTTCTTTCTTTACAAAGTGATCACCTATATCAAGAATAGTGCAATCAGCTGTAAGTCCGCAGTTTAAAACAGAAGCCAGTCTTGGTGCAAGATCTCTACCAACAGATGTTGCTCCAAATAAAACTATTTGAGGATCTTCTTTCTTTAATATATCAGTAGCAAGAGCAGCATGAGGAAGCGTTCTAAAAGGTTCTAAACGAGCATCATCAGCAACATGGATCTTATCGACACCAAAAGGAGCGATCTGGTATTCAATACCTTTTAAATTAGATCCAAAAACCATCGCTTCCATTGGGCATCCTAATTTTTCTGCCAAACGTTTTCCTGCTGAAAGTAATTCCTCACTAATTTCTGCTACTTTCTGATTCTCTACTTCACAATAAACAAATACACTTTTCATATTTTTATTCTTAAATGTAATCTTCTTTTAACTTTCTAAAGTTTTAATTAACCAATCGTATGGTTTTCAATTAACTCCTTGATCATCATTTCAATATCCTGATCTGAATCACTTAATATTTTATTTTCATCGGATGTTAACACAATACTTTCTACCGATTTAACTTTGGTAGGAGAACCTGCTAATCCAATTTTTTTCATTTCGGCATCAATATCTTCTACTCCCCATTCCGGAATTGTTAAATAAGGTCTTTTTTTATGTAAAGTATGAATTAACTCTTCTACAGATTTGGATTTCAATTCTGTACCGGTTCTAGCATATTTAAATTTCATCACCTTCTTGGCATGTCTTGATCTGCAAACAGGAGAAGACTCATGAACCGTCATCAAACATGGAAATGGTGATGAAACTGTTTCTACACCTTTTTCCAATCGTCTTTTTGCAATAACTTCATTATCAGAAAACGAAATGATTTCTTCCACATAAGTAATTTGTGGAATTTTCAGTTTATCAGCACATTGCGGTCCAACCTGAGCAGTATCACCATCAATTGCTTGTCGCCCACCAAGAATGAGATCATATGGGGATAACTTTTGAATTCCTTTTACCAATGTGTAGCTGGTTGCTAAAGTATCTGCACCACCAAATCTTTTATCAGAAATCATGATACCATGATCAGCTCCACGATAATAACCTTCTCTTATAATATCAGCTGCTCTTTTTGGCCCCATAGTCAAGATAGTTACTTCCGTTCCCGGAATCCTATCTTTGATATTCAATGCCAATTCTAAAGCATGCAAGTCATCCGGATTAAAAATAACCGGAAGCTTTCCTCTATTAACCGTACCATCAGGTTTCATTGCATCTGTACCAACATTTCGGGTATCAGGAACCTGTTTTGCCAGTACAATAATTTTTAGTGGTCTCATAAAATGATTTTTATTTTTTAAGGTGCACAAAAGTATATTATTTAAATAACAAAAAATGTGACAATGCTCATACTTCTAAAAATATTTAAAATGTTTATAAAAACTTAGGACATATAAAAAATTCTAGATTAAATATCTTACCTAAAAGATAATCGAAGCTCGTAGAATAGTATATCTCATTTTTATTTATTTGTAATACTTTGACCTTGCTCAGCATAAACTCCAAAACAAATCAAAAACACCAATAGCTATGACAGACATGCTTACAATAATTTAATCCTAAGTGACATTACTCATTAATATATTAGTAAACAAAAAAAGAGGTGATCTTTACAATCACCTCTTTTAAATTATAAAATAAAAATTACTTATTTTTTATCTTTCTTTTAGGTTTCTCTTCTTTTACTTCAAAATCTTTCATAAAGTCTTCCATGATTGCTGAACTGATTCCCATATTTGAAAATCCGCCATCGTGGAATAAATTTTGAAGTGTTACTTTTTTGGTAAGATCAGAGAATAAACTAATTGTATAATCTGCGCATTCTAAAGCAGTCGCATTTCCAAGAGGAGACATTTTTTCCGCGTAAGCGACAAAACCATCAAAACCTTTTACACCACTACCAGCTGTTGTAGGAGTTGGTGATTGCGAAATTGTATTAACCCTTACATTTTTATCTCTACCAAAAAAATATCCAAAACTACGAGCAACCGATTCTAAATATGCTTTGTTATCTGCCATATCATTATAATCAGGAAATACACGCTGTGCAGCCATATAGGTCAACGCAACAATACTACCCCATTCTTTCATAGCATCTTTTTTATATAAAACACTCATCACTCTGTGAAAAGACAAGGCTGATACATCCCAACCGGTCTTGGTGAAATTGTAATCCTGATTTGTATAATGATTTCCTCTTCGTACGTTAACCGACATACCAATAGAATGCAAAACAAAATCAATTTTACCGCCTAATACTTCCATAGCCTGGTCAACTAAATTTTCCAGATCCATAATAGATGTAGCATCAGCAGGTATTACTTGAGACCCTGTTTTTTCGGCCAATTCAGAAATTGTTCCAAGTCTTAAAGCAACTGGAGCATTTGTCAATACAAATGTTGCACCCTCTTCATGAGCTCTTTCTGCAACTTTCCATGCGATAGACTTTGAGTCTAAAGCTCCAAAAATAATACCTTTTTTACCTTTTAGTAGATTATACATATATTCTTATTTTTTTATAATTTTTATTCTAATTGTTTGCAAATATAGTAATTAATGTAACAATTGTTTTGCATGCTCAATTGCTGTCTTACTTATACTTTTTCCACCCAGCATTTCTGCGAGTTCATTAATTCTCTCATTTTCATTTAGTAGCTTAATATTTGAACTAATGGTATTGTTCTTCTCTTCTTTAAAAACTTTATAATGCTGATTCCCTTTTGCTGCAATTTGAGGTAAGTGTGTTATAGAGATTACCTGCATATTAACACACATTTCCATCATTAATTCTGCTATTTTATTAGAAACTTCTCCTGAAACTCCTGTATCAATTTCATCAAAAACAATGGCAGGTAACTTTGTATATTTAGACATGATCGTTTTTACTGCCAGCATAATACGCGACATTTCACCTCCAGATGCTGCTTTTTTTAAACTCTCAAATGTTCTTCCCTTATCTGCTGAAATCTTAAAGGACATGACATCTTTTCCATTGTACAAAAACTCATCTGTTTTTACTAGATCAACAGAAAATCGGGTGTTTTTCATTTCCAGTCTAGTTAAAATAGTTTCTAATTTTTTAACAAAAATAGGAATTGCTTTTTTTCTGCCATTATGAATTTTAAGAGATAATTGGTTCAACTCTCCTTCTACTTTCTTAATTTCTTCCTTTTTTGCATGCATCGCATCAGAAGCGCTTTCAACAACGTTTACTTTTGCCTGTAATTCATTTTTAATTTCAAGCAGGTCATCTATAGATTCAACAGCATGTTTTTTTTGCAAACTGTAAATAACCTGTAATTTTTCATTTATTTTTTCCAGCTCAAAAGGGTTGAATTCTAGATTTTCATTTTCAGTTTCAAGTTCATCCACAATATCACTTAACTCAATAGAAATACTTTGCAATCGGTTAAACAATTGCTGGTATTGATCTGCATAAGTTGCAATTTTACTGATACTTGAATTCAAACGAAAAAATAAATCTTTCAATCCAATTTGTTCTTCATCTGCAATTTGAATGGATTCTGTAATACTTTGCTTGATCTCTTCAACATGAGATAATTTATCTAATTTCTCCTCCAGTTCAGCCTGACGAGTCTCTTTTAACTTTGCATCTTCCAATTCATTCAACAAAAACATATTATAATCATATGCTTCCCTTGCTTTTTTTTGATCCTGAAGCAAAATCTCCATTTCGTTTAACAGATCTTTATGTAAGATTCTTTGTTTAGAATAAGATGCTAATAAACGCTCATTTTTTGCAAGTGCATCTATAATCTGAAATTGAAAATCATGATCGGCCAGTTGCAATGTTTCATGTTGTGAATGAATATCGATCAATTGTTCGCTCAAAGCAGTTAAAACTGTTAAGACAACAGGTGTATCGTTAATAAATGCTCTTGATTTACCATTGGGAATAATTTCTCTTCTAATGGTAGTTACAGAGTCATAATCAAGATCTTCCTTCTCAAAAAAAGAATTTAAATTATAATTTTCAATATCAAAATCAGCTTCAATAATACACTTTTTCTCTTTGTTATAAACCAAGGAAGCATCTGCTCTTTTGCCTAACACAAGTGACAAACCACCTAAAAGAATTGATTTACCTGCACCTGTTTCACCTGTAATGGTAGAAAACCCATTATGGAATGAAACGTTCAAATTTTCAATTAAAGCATAATTTTTTATAGAGAGTGTAGTAAGCATGTATTAAATTACAATTGAAAAATAAGTAGATTAAACAAAATAAAAAATAGAGCAATTAAATTTATATCTTAATATCACTCCATTTTTCATCAAATGATGGAAATATTCTCGAGAGCACTTCCCTTAATTCTGTAATATTGATCTTTGGCCCATCGGAAAAAATATCAACAATTTCATCACTTTTTGTATCCATAAATACCCTGATCAAAAAAGTATTTGGTCTGTCATTGTATAATTTCTGTAAATCAATAATAGATTGGGCAATATTTTCCTTTCCTCCTTTTTTATCATCTACCAACCTATCTAGCCCTTGTAAATGATATGCATAAAATGTTTTTCTATATTGCTCATATACAGGAGATAATAAATTTTCATTTAATTGATATCTTGTATTGTTACCGTCAATTTTTTTCCAGCCTTTTGCTCCTCCCTGTTGTGCAACATTTACCACATTCTCAGCCAGTTGATGAAACTCTTCTCCTCCTTTGTATCCAAAAGTATCTGCCTCAAAACCCAATATGGTATAAGCATAAAAAGTTAAAATAGAAACTAAATTTGAATCAAAACTATTCTCGTTATAAACAAGTGGCTGATACTCTTCATAACTAAAGTTTACATCATTATCATTAAAATTTAATACTGATGTAGTATAGGTTGCATTGTATACCGGTCGTGAAACCTGTAATTGCAAACTCCCTTTGTATTGATTGGTTGAAGGATTATCAATGATATTGATCGTTAATGAACAGTTGATCTTTTCGTTTTCCTGATACGGAATATTTGTCCATTTTGTATTATTCAAATATTCAAAAATAGCACTTTGCATGGTTACAAAAACCTGTTTATTAGAAACTCCAATTTCAGATGAATTGATCTTTACAACACAATTCAATTCCTGTGCACTGGATCTCACACCAAAAATGAACAATAATAATACGATGTACTTATACATTTAATTTTTTTATTATTTCTTTAAATATATCTGAGGCAACCTCTTTTTTTGCTTTGACATCAAATGTAGTGATATTTTCATCCTTATCAATCAAAGTGATCTTATTGGTATCTACTTTAAATCCAGCACCTTTATCTTGTAAAGAATTTAAAACGATCAAATCTAAATTCTTACGTTTTAATTTACCTTTTGCATTTTGCAGTTCATCGTTTGTTTCCAATGCAAAACCAACCAAAAATTGATCTTTTTTAATTTTTCCAACTGAGGCTAAAATATCTTTAGTAGGCTTTATATCAATATGCAAGGGTGCATCTTTTTTCTTTATTTTTTGAACTGCTACATTTTTCGGAGAGTAATCTGCAACAGCTGCTGCAAAAAGAGCAACATCCATATCTTTTACATGCTGATGTACCACATTATACATCTGCTCCGCACTAACCACATCAATTCTGTTCACTAAAGAAGAGCTGATTTTTTCATTGGAAGGCCCTGCAATCAATACAACTTCAGCACCAAGATCCGCAGCATGTTCGGCAAGAGCAAATCCCATTTTTCCTGAAGAATGATTACCTATAAATCGCACAGGATCAATAGCTTCATAGGTTGGGCCTGCTGTGATCATTACTTTTTTTCCCTTTAAGGGAAGGTTTTGAGCCATATCATTTTCAATAAATGTAATGATATCTTCAGGCTCAGCCATTCTTCCTTCACCTGTCAAACCACTGGCTAAAAATCCACTATCAGGAGGAATAAATATATTGCCGTAACCTTGTAATTTTTCAATATTTTTCTTTGTAGTAGGATGCTGGTACATATCCAGATCCATTGCAGGTGCAAAATAAACCTTTGATTTTGCCGATAAATAAGTTGCAAGTAATAAATTATCAACATTACCATCAGCCATTTTAGCCATTGTATTTGCTGTAGCTGGTGCAATAAGCATTAAATCCGCCTGTAAGGCAAGACCTACATGACTATTCCATAAACCACTGTCATCCTTTTTATCATAAAAAGTAGAATAAACTGGCTTTTGAGAAAGTGTTGATAAAGTAAGTGGAGTTACAAAATCTTTTGAAGCAGGAGTCATTACAACTTGCACATTAGCTCCTGCTTTAATAAAGAGTCTTACCAGACCAGCTGTTTTATAAGCAGCAATTCCGGCAGACACACCGAGAAGTACGTTTTTACCGCTTAAAACAGACATATCTAACCTAGTGTTTCGTTATTTTCTTCAGGAGTTCTATAATAAATCTCACCATTTAACCATTCTTTAACTGCAATAGCAGTTGGTTTTGGCAAACGCTCATAAAAACGAGAAACTTCAATCTGTTCTTTATTTTCAAAAACTTCTTCAAGACTATCATTAAATGTAGCAAACTCTTCTAACTTATCAACC
>JADGEA010000273.1 GCA_016744615.1 Flavobacteriaceae bacterium | reverse complement strand
TCATTTAAAAGATCTGGATTGAAATCAGGTGCAGATACCGATTCTTGCAAAAGTTTAAAACCAAATGCATTCAGAGGATTATTAGTAAAAGTGCTAGTATTAGAAACATTAAGATTTGGTAATATTACTGCTCTTGATTGTTCATAATTTGCCTTTGCTATAGCATAATCTTGTTCTGAAATTTTAAGATTGGTATTGTTTGTTTTAGCTTTTGATTTTGCTTCATCTAAACTTATTTCTTTTGTAGTTTGAGCATACAAATTAGAGGAAATAGATAGAATTATAAAACCAATAAAAAAGCTTTTAAAAGCTCTAATAAATTTGTTAGTAGTCATTTTATTAAATTTTGTGCAAAACTAGTGCGATATGTTATTTAACTAAGTGACCTGTACTACACAAAATCAATTTATAATATGTAAGCCTAAAAACGTAATTTTATTTAAAATGCTGATAAACAGTATTTAGTATTTTATTATAAAAAAATAAAAGATAAAAATATGATATTTATCATAGTTTTATCTTTTTAAAACAGGTATAATTTTATAGATTATACAATAGAAAAGGGAGTTATTTATTTTTTCTAACTTTTATTTTTATTCGAAAAGAATTCCTCGAGGCTCTGCCTTTAAGCGGAATCAAATCTACTTGGCTTGAAGTTGGTAGTAGTTTAATTATAAAGTCAGGTATAATTTGATAGATTATTCTAATTTAAAAGCAGTTCCTTTTTGCTTGAAATTTGACCCTTTATAGTGAGCTGTAAAATCGTAAGAATTACCTTTGATTGAAGTGATTTTTACATAAAAAGGAGTGCTGTCTAATAAAATTTTTGGGTTATTCTTTACCAATACATATTCAAAGCTATTGATCCAATTGATTTTAAAGGTATCAACTTTATTATTGAAGGTTTCAAATTGTAAAGAATCATTTCTGGTAGCAAAGGAAACCGTTTTACTATCTTCTAAAATGGTTTTAAATTTACCTTTTTTAAATGAATTAACATTGGTTTGTGTTTTTTGCTGACAAGAGGAAATAATAATAAATAAAATAATTAGGGTTACGTACTTCATAAAACAAATATAGCCAATTGTTTAAAATAGGTAATAGTAAAATTATTAGAGATCAAAACTCGACTAAAAGGTGTCAGCTGATTTAGTTCAACTTTTATATAAACTGTATCATGAAGAACTTTGCGGACTCTCGGAGGTGTTACACACTCTCCGAGGTCTAGTGTTTTGATTTGCTAAATTCCGGTATAATTTTCTGGAGTGATAGCTTTTAATTCTTCTTTGATCTCATCACTTACTTCTAAAGTATCAATAAAATTTGCAATAGATTGCTGTGATATTTTCTCATTGGTTCTGGTCAAACCTTTTAAGGCTTCATACGGATTAGGATAAGCTTCGCGTCTCAATATGGTTTGAATTGCTTCAGCAACAACAGCCCAGTTATTTTCCAGATCTTTTGCAAAGGCTTCTTTATTCAACAAAAGTTTGTTTAAACCTTTAAGCGTTGAAGTAAAAGCGATAATGGTATGCCCAAATGGAACGCCAACATTTCTAAGAACTGTAGAATCTGTAAGATCTCGTTGCAATCTTGAAATAGGAAGTTTAGCTGATAAATGTTCAAAAATAGCATTAGCCATGCCTAAATTTCCTTCGCTATTTTCAAAATCAATTGGGTTTACTTTATGTGGCATTGCCGATGATCCAACTTCACCTTTCTTGATTTTTTGTTTGAAATAATTTGAAGAAATATACTGCCAGATATCTCTGTCTAAGTCTATTATAATAGTATTGATCCTTTTTAAAGCGTCAAAAAAAGCAGCCAAATGATCATAATGTTCAATTTGGGTTGTAGGAAATGAGTGTTTTAAGCCTAAAGTTTTTTCTACAAAATTATGTCCAAATTCTTTCCAGTCCATATTTGGGTATGCAACTTTATGCGCATTGAAATTACCAGTAGCTCCACCAAATTTAGCCGCAAACGGAACAGTATTTAATAAACTAACCTGTTGTTTGATACGTTCTACAAAAACATAGATCTCTTTACCTAATCGGGTAGGAGATGCTGGTTGTCCGTGCGTTCTGGCAAGCATTGAAATATTAGCCCAGTCTTTAGATAATTCTTCTAAACGGTTGATCAATTTATTTAATTCAGGAACGTAAACTGCTATGTAGGCCTCTTTTAATGACAGAGGAAATGCTGTATTGTTGATGTCTTGTGAGGTTAGTCCAAAATGAATAAATTCCTTGTGCTTTTGTAATCCAAGATCATCAAACTTTTCTTTGATAAAATATTCTACTGCTTTTACATCATGGTTGGTAATGCTTTCAATATCCTTTGTTCTTTGTGCATCTTTTTCTGTAAAATTTAAATAAATATTTCTAAGATCATCAAACAGAGATGTGTCAAAACCTTTTAATTGGGGTAAAGGAATTTTGCAAAGTGCAATAAAATATTCAATTTCAACTTGAACTCTATATTTTATAAGCGCTTCTTCAGAGAAAAAAGGAGATAGCGATTCAATTTTATTTCTATATCTGCCATCAATAGGAGAGATGGCATTTAAGTAAGTTAAACTCATTTTTAGGGTTTTTTAAATAAGCCGTAAAGATAAATGAATTTAAAACTTAAAGTTTAAAATATTTTTGATTTTGTTAAGAGTTTAACTCTTTCAATATTTTTCTTGTATGAGATTTGTATCCTGCACTTCCGCTCATCATATTTTTTTCTAAGGTTAATTTTAACTCATCATGTACCCAGTCAAATTCTCTGCCAAATAAGAGCAAAGTGTCCATAGCATAAACTTTGCATGCTACTTTATGATCTTCAATAAGCCAGTCAAAATTGCTTTCCACTATAAGTTCGATGTTGTTTTTTGTTAATTTATTATTTATTTCATTTTTTGGAGTGGAATAATATGAGCGGGCTATAAAAGAACATACTTTAGCAATAGGTCTTAATGCACTTTCATCTTTTATTTTGGCTAGGTTTTGTGTAAAGTGATCAAGAAAAGGTGCGATGGAACAAACATTCTTAAAGCATACTATTTCGAGTATCCATGCAGCTTTGATGTTCATTCTTTTTTGATATTCAAATACAATTTCGACCAAATAAGTTACTGTTTCCAAATGATCAGATACGAATTTTGCTGATTTGTCTCTATGAATTCTTTCGGCAGTTTGCCATGAGTTTAATTCAAAGATCAGATCCTTTTTGTTCATTATTTTCATCCTTATCCTTTTTTTTAGGCGATAATTTGATCATTAAATAAACAAAGCCAACGATAATGTGTCCGATTACCAAAATCATTATGGTATAGTACCAAAAATTTGAATCACGCATATTTTATTTTATTAAGTGCCAAAATTAAAAAATATTTATATTTTTACTTCTCTAATTTCAAACAACAAAAACCAATTTTTGAAGTTATTTAATTATGATGTATAAAAGTATAAATAAAATTTATCTATTTGTTTTTTTTGTAGCAGGTATTTTATCTGTAAATGCACAAAATAATATCAATCAAATGGATATTGATGGAAATCGAGATGGGGTTTGGAAAAAGTATTACAGCAATAGCAGAGTTCGCTATGTAGGTCAATTTGATCATGGTAAAGAAGTTGGTGTATTTAAATATTTTTCGGCTTCTAATTCTGACAACCCAATCATAGTTAAAAAATATCATACAAGTGATGATCTTGCTGATGTACAATTCTTTACGACTTCCGGGGTACTAGAAAGCGAAGGAATGATGCGAGGTAAGAAAAGAGAAGGTAAATGGTTGTTTTATCATGCGGATGGTAAAAAGGTTATGAGTGAAGAGAATTATAAAGACGGAAAATTAGATGGACCATACAGAACTTTTTATGCTATAGGAGAACCCACAGAAATCACCAATTATAAAAATGGTTTACAACATGGTAACTATAAAAAGTATTCTATCAAAGGATTTTTGTATCAGGATTTTAATTATGCTAATGGTATGTTAAATGGTATGGCGAGCTATTATAGCAGGAAAACGGGTGATTTGATAAAGAAAGGCCCGTATAAAGATGATTTAAGAGTTGGTACCTGGGAAAATTATGTAGATGGTGAATTGGTTAGTACCGAACAGCCAGCGATTAAACCTAAGAGAGAAAAGGAATAA
>JADGEA010000539.1 GCA_016744615.1 Flavobacteriaceae bacterium | reverse complement strand
ATTTTTTATATGTTTTATTATTAATACTTATTGTTTCGCTCAAATTGATAGAATTATCATTTGAATTATATTCAAGGATACTATTTGAATTTTTATAGGTAGTTGAACTCTCCTCATTATTTGAATTATTAATTTGTGTTGAGTCTTCAGTTTTAATTGAATCTTCTTCTTTTTGTTTACACCCTATAAGGATAATTGCTATAATAAGTATTAGAATGTTTTTCATGGTTTTTGAGTTGAATTTTATGGGGCGAAACTAATAATAAATGATTAATTGAAATACTGAATGTTTAATAATAATAAATCAATCGTCCAAAGCTCTCTTAGTCACCCAAATGCGATAACCAAATAAAGCCATTTGCCATTTCTTTGCTTTTGCTAAATCCAAACGTTGTTTAGTGAAACTAGGCAGTATCACCTTATTAATTTTGGCTAAAGATTTATAAAACGTTTTCATTTTTTAAAAATACAAATAAAAAATACCCATTCTATAATTATAGAATGGGTATTTTTATTGGTTGGTTGTATTAATTCTTTTTTGTTGTAATTAGAATAACACCATCTTTTGCTTTTTCACCATATTTTTCAATCGCTTGATCCCCTTTAATCACTTCTACTTTCTCAATAGCATTTCCTCCTAATTTTTCCATTTTTCTACTATTAGACTTTTTGCCATCAATATAAATTAATGGTTTTTTATCTCCATCGTTAGAAATAAAAATATGGTCTTCATCACCGTTTACCACAAAAATGGAATCTTCATTATGTTCGTCTGAATCTATAATAAATATATTTTCATCTTCATGTTCTCCATCACTTTCAATAATAATGGTTTTAGTAACTTTTTTTGATACATTCCCTTCGTCTGTAACCCATACATTTGTTTCTCCACCAGAACCAGAGATGACTCTTACTTCATGATTTCCCTCACCATCATTGTGACTTTCGTGAATAACATAATGTCCTTTTCCTGTTTTTGTTGTTTTTCCATCTTTAGAAGTCCAGGTACTTACATTGCCATGCTCGTCTTTTATATCATAAATCACTTCATTTCCACTTTTAGTTTTGTAATGTACATCGTGAGATTTATGGTTTCCAATTTCTATAGAACCCTTCTTT
>JADGEA010000538.1 GCA_016744615.1 Flavobacteriaceae bacterium | reverse complement strand
TCTTAAATAGGTAATCATTTTTACACGGTCAAAACCATAATTAATTGCTTGCCGTAATTCTTTTGATTCAATTTCTGAAGTTGAAGAACCCATAAAAAAGCCAAGATATTCAGTGTTTAAAAAGGGACTGGTTATCAAGTTTATTTTGTCTTTATATTTTTCTTGAAGTTTCCCTTGAGTAGTTACTATTTCGTCTTTATAGGAATTGTCCAAACCAGAAACAAAATCTAATTTACCTTGAACAAATTGTAAAAATTCACTTTGCTTATCTGGTAAAAAGGTGATGGCAACAGCTTCTAGATAGGGTAATTGATTTCCTTGTTCGTCTTTTTCAAAATAATCTGGGTTTTTACGAAGAACTAACTTTACATTTTCTTCCCACAATTTAAACTTAAATGGACCTGTTCCTACTGGATTGGATCTAAATTCGTTTCCATAAAAATCTATGGCTTCTTTAGGTACTACAGAGCAAAAACGCATCGATAATAAGCCTAAAAATGCTGGGAATGGTTTATTCAATTCAATAATAAAAGTATCGTTATCTTCAGCATAAAACCGTTCCACATTCTTTAAAACCCAACGACCACGAGCGGCAACTTTTTCATCTAATAATCTATTAAAGCTATATTCAAAATCGTGTGCCGTAACTCGGCGAGTAGAATCTTTATGGTTTTCTAAAAAAACTTCACTTTTATGAAAAAACACATCATTCCTTAAATTAAAAGTAAAGGTTAAGGTACTGTCATTATAGTGCCAGTTTTCAGCAATATCGGCTTGTATATTTAATTGATCATCTAATTGAACCAAGCTATTAAAAAGTTGATTCGTTGGCCATATTAATTGCGGATTACTTGCAAAAGCGGGGTCTAAAGTAGCAATATTGCCATGTTCATTGTATCTAAACACAAGATGATCTTTGCTGGAATTGATTTCAGAATTACAAGAAATAAATATAGACAAGCAGCAACTTGCTGTAATTAAATAAATTAGATTGTTTAATTTGAAGTTCATCTGCTTTTTTGAAACCAATTTTAGTTTGTATTTTTGCAATCCCAAAAATAAATGGGTTTTGTCAAAAATACAAGAATGAATCTTAGAAAAAAAGTCGCATTTTACACTTTAGG
>JADGEA010000272.1 GCA_016744615.1 Flavobacteriaceae bacterium | reverse complement strand
GTTATTATTAATCTAACGGGATGTTGAGATTCCGTTTCAGTATTATGTTAAGAAATATTTGGTAAATAAGCTATCCCGGTAGGGATTTAGTTCAACAAAAGCTATAACCAATAAGGGGTTGTTGATTTAGTCTTACTTGCTTCTTTATTTACTAACTCCGCCAAATCTTTGGATTTGGCAAAATAACAGAAAAATAAAATGGTCAAAACCAAATATTTGGCTAATTTTATAACCGAAAATAAAATCAAAACTAAGACCTTACTGGTCATAGCTAAACCGTTAGCAACTATAAGGGAAAAACTGAACGTAATTGAAACGGAAAAGAATTTTCAAAACTATTTAAGAGCTTATTTACTAGCTTATCGGAAACACCAAAAATTCAGTTTATAACCGAAAATAGAACTGTGAAAATTTGAACAGTTGCTAACAACGGCTAAAAATTTATAGCTAATTTTGGCTTAAACCAAAGGGGTTTGTATATTTATAAAAGTAATTTAATAGCGGAAAATAAGAGCTTAGTTTAGCCGCTACAAATCTTAGCCAAACCGTTGCCAACCATTAGACAAAAATTGCGAATGAAAGAATATTTCCAACTTCAATTTAAAATACTAAACAGGAAAATGATTGACTTCGGAATTCCCCTTTTGATTGGATATACACTTTTACCAATTGTTTTTATTTTGCTGTCTAATTACTTATTTGAAAAGACAGAGTTTGCTAATTATGTTTATGGATTGTTTGCATTAAGTTTCGTTTCAAAATTAAGTGAACCTAAAAGAAATGATTTTTTAAAATCTATATTTAATAAGGTCAATTACAAAAAGTTAAGAGCAATAGAAAATCTTATTTATTGTTTACCTTTTACTCTTTTTTTAATTTATAAAAACCAGTTTGCGTTTTCTATAATATTAAACATATTTGTGATTATAATTACTTTATTCAACTTCAGCACAAGTCTAAATGTAACAATTCCAACACCATTCAGTAAAAAACCTTTCGAATTTACAGTTGGTTTTAGAAAGACATTTTATGTTTTTCCAATTGCTTATTTCTTAACTTATATTTCAATATCAGTTGGAAATTTTAACCTTGGTGTTTTTTCTATGCTATTAATTGGAATAACTTGTTTTTCTTATTATTCAAAAATAGAAAATGAATATTTTGTTTGGAATTACAATTTGTCATCGAAAGAATTTTTATTAGAAAAAACGAAAACTTGTTTAATGTATTTTTCACTTTTAAGCTTACCAATTATAATTACTTTAGCTATTTGTTTTTTCAATGAAATAGATATTTTAATTGTATTTTTTCTTTTGTGCTATGCTTATCTAACGACAATAATATTTGCTAAATATTCGTCTTTTCCTAACGAAATGAATATGTCTCAAGGAATTTTAATTGCAATAAGTTTAATGTTTCCGCCAATCCTTTTAATATTTATTCCTCTTTTTTATTCACAATCTATTAAAAAACTAAATACCATTTTAAATGATTAAAATAGAGAAATTATCAAAATTTTATGGTAAAAAACAAGTTCTAAATTCAATAGATTTAGAATTTAAGAAAGGGAAAATATATGGAATCGTTGGAGAAAATGGAGCAGGAAAAACAACTCTATTCAGGTGTATATCTGGACTCGAAAACTACAGAGGAAATATCATATCTGACTATACTAAATTAAAAGACCATTTAGGACTTTTATTAACAGAACCTTTCTTTTTCTCTAAAATTACTGGAAAAGAATATATACGACTACTTGCCAACGCAAGACAAACTGAACTAACCAATATTGAGGACAAAAACATATTTGATTTACCATTAAATCAATATGCTTCAACCTACTCTACTGGAATGAAAAAGAAATTGGCTTTAACTGCTATTCTTTTACAGGAAAATGATGTATTTATTCTGGACGAGCCTTTTAATGGAGTTGATATACAAAGTAATTTAATCATAACTGAAATAATAAGAAGATTTAAAAAATTAGAGAAAACAGTAATTATTTCATCCCATATATTTTCAACTTTAGCGGAAACTTGTGATGAAATTTACTTAATGAAAAACGGAGAAATTATAAAGAAAGTAGCACAAGTAGATTTTGATAAACTTGAAAATGAAATGAAAGAATTTACAGTCGGAAATAGAATTGACAAACTTGAATTGAAATAAATAACGGTTGGCAACACCGTATAAAATTAATTGCTTGTTCTAGCCTATTTACGAAAGTCCTTGCGGACTTTCTATCTGTGATTTATTTGCTAACTTTAGTGCTTAAATCACGCAACTAATCTTATACAATCACGTTGCCACCAATTAAAGAAAAACCCAGAAACATAATATGTCATTTCAAACACCGATTACCATTTCTGATGCGATTGAAAGAATCGAATCGAATCAATTTTTACTTCCAGCTATCCAAAGAGAGTTCATTTGGTCACATTCGAAAATTGAATGGCTTTTTGACTCAATTATGAGAAATTATCCAATTAGTTCTTTCCTATTTTGGAATGTTGAGGAAAGCACTTCAAAAAGTTATAGATTTTATAAGTTCATTAACGAATATCGAGAACGATACAAAACACATAATGAAGAAATATCAACAAACGGAATTACTTCTTTTAACGCAGTTTTAGACGGACAACAGCGTTTGACTTCTTTATATCTTGGACTAAAAGGAAGTTTTGCTTACAAAGAGTATAGACGCAAATGGGAAGATACTGAATGGAGTGTTCCAACAAGACATTTATATCTTAACATAACGAATGATTTGAAAGATGAAGAAGATGGCAGAATTTATGAATTTAGCTTTTTAGAAAATAGTCTTACTCAAGAAACAGAAATCTACAAAACGGAAGACAAAAACTGGTTTAAAGTTGGAGCAATATTAAATTATTCAGATGACGAAAAATTTGACGATTTTGTTGAGGAATTTGAAAACAGTTTTTCTCGAAAAGCAATTAGACAATTAAGGAGAACAATAGTTGAGAAACCAATAATAAATTATTTCCTTGAAAAAGAGCAAAGTCTTGATAAGGCTCTAAATATATTTATTAGAATTAATAGTGGTGGTGAACCTTTAAATTTTTCAGACCTTTTAATGTCAATTGCGGTAGCAAATTGGACAAAAAAAGATGCTCGAAAAGAAATCCACAAACTTGTCGATAGTGTTCGAGATAAAGGATTTTCAATTTCTAAAGATTTAGTCCTTAAATCATTCCTCTATTTACATAGTAAAGACATTAAATTTAGAGTTACTAATTTTTCCAAAGACAACGCAAAGGATTTTGAAACAGAATGGGAACAAATTAGAGATGCCATTTTATCGACATTTGATTTAATAAAATCATTCGGATTTACAGATTTTACTTTAACTTCTAAAAACGCAGTAATTCCAATTATTTACTATTTATATCATAAAGGTATTTATCGAGACTTTTCTAACAAAGTGGAATTTAAAGAAGATAGAGAGAATATTAAAAAATGGCTTCATATTGTACTAATCAAAAGACTTTTTGGAGGAACTTCAGATAATGTCCTTTCTCAAATGAGAAGAACATTTACAGATAATGTCCTCGAAACAAAAATCAAACCTGAAATCGTTAAATTTCCTAATGAATCAATATTTAAGCACATCAGAAAAGACACGAGCGTTGGAGAAGAATTTTTAGAAGAAATACTTTATACACAAAAGGACAATCAATATGCTTTTTCAATTTTGTCGCTTTTATATCCTCATTTAGATTATAAAAACAATAACTTTCACAAAGACCATACTCATCCAGCTTCAACATTTGACAAATTGAGTTCGGAAAACAAAGAAAAATATGGTTGGCATACATTTAACTCGATTTATAACTTGCAAATGTTAGATGCTAACGAAAATATGTCAAAAAACGACTTGAATTTAATTGATTGGGTAAATAAAGAAACAAACGAAACTAATCGAACACAGTTTTTGAACTCTCACTTAATTCCAGACGTGGATTTGGAATTAGAAAATTTTGAGGAATATTTTGACAAACGTAAAGTAATGTTAATGGAGAATATGAAAACATTGTTGAACTGAAAAAAATAACTGGTGGCAATAAATAGCCTTCATACGGCTTGTAAAGCCAAGTATGAAGCAGATGTTGAACTACATCCCGGTTGATTAACACTAATTATTGTTTATGGGTTTTCAA
>JADGEA010000537.1 GCA_016744615.1 Flavobacteriaceae bacterium | reverse complement strand
AATTAAGAAATAGGACACAATAACAAGCATCTAAAATATCACCATGAAACAACTGGGAATGGACAAAAGAATAGAAAAAAAGAAATGGGATCGAACTAAAACTCTATATCTAGCAGGAATAATTGTATTTATTATACTTGCTTTTTTTGGTTTTAAAACCATGAATAGAAAAATTTATAAAGTAGATCAGTCGAGAATTACGGTAAAAAAAGTAACTGCAGGTGATTTTCAGGATGTAATCCTTATCGACGGAGATGTTGAACCTATAAATTTGGTATTGGTAAATACTTTAGAAGGAGGAATTGTAGAAGAAATCTTTATAGAAGATGGCGTTTTTGTTGAGAAAGGCACCCCTATATTACTTCTAAGTAATCCTGCAGTAACCTTAAGTTATATGAATCAGGAAACCGCAATTATTGAACAAATAAACAATTTAAGAAGTTTAAAACTTTCTTTAGAAAAAGACCAAAGAGATTTAAATGAATCACTAATCGATAGTGAAAATAGTTTGGCTGATGTAGAGCGTTCTTATAAGGTAGATTCGGTTTTATATACTAAAGCTATCATTGCAAAAAATGATTATATCGATAGACAAGAGTCTTATAAATATTTGCAGAACAAACGTGATTTTATGGAAAATAACGTGAATAAAAGTGCAAAAGACAATAGAACTCAAATTCAACAAATCAACACTTCTATTTCATTGATGCAACGAAATTTAGAATTCATTCATGAAAACATTGAAAAAATGTTAGTCCGTGCTCCAGTTTCTGGTATGCTGTCTTCTTTCGATCCCGTTATTGGAGAATCTTATATTCAAAATCAAACCGTAGCAAAAATTGATGTTCAGTCTGGATTTAAAATAAAAGGACAAGTAGACGAATATTATTTAAGTATGGTGAAACCAGGACAATTAGCTCAATTTTCTTTCGATGGAAACCTTATCGATTTAAAAGTAAAAAAAGTACTCCCTGAGGTAGTTAACAGGCGTTTTGAAATAGAGCTTGTTTTTGTTGAAGAAGCTCCTGAATCGGTGACTATTGGCCAATCATTACAAGTTAGATTAGAGCTTTCAAAAGCACAAAAATCATTATTGATCCCAAGAGGAAGTTATTTTCAATCATCG
>JADGEA010000536.1 GCA_016744615.1 Flavobacteriaceae bacterium | reverse complement strand
TTGTCTTTTCATATCAATAGTATAGCCCGTAGTTTCTATTAATTGATGTACCATTACTCTCATTTTTCCTGGTCCACCGCTAAAAAAAGTATAAGAAAATAATTTTTTATTATCATGAAATGTCATTGGTGCAATGGGAAGAGAATGCTCTATTGCCAAACGAAAAGCGCCATCTTTAAAACTGTCTAAAACAATACTTTCGTCATCTGGGACACCTCCTTCAGGGAAAATACAGACACTATAGCCTTGATTTATTTTTTCTTGAGCACTATTAAAAACAGCTCTTCTACTTTTTGGATTATTTCTATCAACCAAAATACAAGTACGTTTATAGATAAAACCAAATAAAGGAATTTTACTAAGTTCTTTTTTTCCAACAAACACAAAAGGATCTTTAGATACATAAAGCATCAACATTATGTCTATCATGGAAGTATGATTAGCAACAAACATATAACTTTGTCCCTTTTTATAAGAGACATCACGTTTTACTATGGGTATAAAGCCCATCCCATATAAAATAAAAGTAGCCCATCCACGTGCCAATCTAAAAAACAAAGGATACCATTCTTCCTTAACAATACTTATAATTAATATGGGAAGAAAAACTAAAATATAAACAAACATGAGAATATAAAACCATATTCGGTAAAACAGAATCGCTATGTTCTTTATATATTTGATAGGTTGTCAAAAATAACAAATTGAAGATTATCAAAAGGTTTAAAAAAATTATCTTTGTGAAAAATTAAGTTTAACATTTATTCCAAACTTCGGAATTACTTCCATAGGAAAACTATGTCAAGAATATTAACAGGAATACAAAGTACAGGAACTCCACATTTAGGGAATCTTTTAGGGGCTATTTTACCAGCTATTGAAATGGCTAATAACCCAAAAAACGAATCCTTTTTATTTATTGCAGATTTACATTCTTTAACTCAGATTAAAGACGCAAGTACCTTGCGAGATAATACGTATAGTACGGCAGCAGCTTGGTTAGCATTTGGATTGGATGTTGATAGAACAGTTTTTTACCGTCAAAGTGATGTGCCACAAGTAACAGAGCTTTCTTGGTATTTAAGTTGCTTTTTTCCTTACCAAAGATTAACGTTAGCACATTCATTT
>JADGEA010000058.1 GCA_016744615.1 Flavobacteriaceae bacterium | reverse complement strand
TTCAATTTGATCCTGATAAGCTTTCTCAATATATTCGAAGTTTGAGTTTTGAAGCCTGATGCGTCTTCCCGGATTCAAACCTTTATACTCCTTGGTTGTTACCTGTGTCCATACCCAAATTCGATTGGCAGCATCCTGTTCAAACTGTTTACGAATGCCATTTTCCATCCCTCTTCCAAAACCAAGCAATATTACCAAAATGAATATACCTGAAGCAACGGAAAGTCCGGTTAAGAAAGTACGTAATTTGTTCTTACGTATGGTATCAAATATCTCTTGCCAAGTATCGAGATCGAACAAATGAATGGGTTTTTAAATGAATAATAGGACCAATGACTAATAGACGCAGATTATTGATTTTTGTTACACTAATTAAGCCATATTTTCGACTTATTTATAAAGAAAATAATCGTGCAATAATTATAGTAGAATGAGGTTTTATTCTGTAATTTTCAACTCTAATCCTTCATATTTTACAATAAATATTCCGTGGTTTAAAATGCTCCCTGAGGTATTATGGATATAACTAAATTTTGTTACCAATCTATGGGAAATTCCTTGATCGATTAGATTACTATCAGTAGCAAGTCTCATCAAGATATCATAGGTTGTATCAAACCCTTCAGTAGCATGTTTTGAAGGATATGTATAATACTTTTTCTTATACTTATTATCAAATTGTTTTAACAAAGCTGAATGTTCATCAAAATAAGTAGAGGTTGGATAATGAAAATTAACTCTTGCTAAAAAATTATTATCGATTTTATCTAAACCTTTTGGTTTGTTTAAAACGAATAATGTAAGATCATATTTTTTAGGTATTACTCCAAGATTGTGAATTACATCAGCGATCAATACATCATCTTCTCCTACTAAAACTATCCAATTCTTATTTAAAGAATCTAATTTAGTTTTAATTATGTCCAATTTAATATAACCTTTTTTGGGCTTTAAAACTGAACTATTTTTTAAAGAATCAAGTGAATGAATACTATTTATTAAGGATTTTTCATTCTGACTTAGTTTACTTTCTTCATCTTCAATAATAATTAAATTCTGATTATCATATTTTGACTTTAAAAAGTTAATCATTCCTTTAGTCAAATCCTCATTAGTTGCTTTACTCTGTACCAGATTATTATTGTCGATTTTTGAATGATCCTGAGCTGAAATGGGAGAAATGATCAAAGGTTTTTTAAATTTTATATTTTTTGAAACAGCTGCTACATTTTTTAAAAAAAGTGGTCCAATAACAGCATCATAATTATTAAACTCACTTTTTTTAGAAATTAAGTCACTTACATATGCACTATTCTCTGTATCATAAACTTTTAAGTGAATAGATAAACCTTGTTTTTTTAAAGAATCTATGGCAATTAGTGAACCCAGATAAAAATCAGTAGTAATTTTTAGTAATCTGTCATTTTCAAAATCTAAAGTGTCATTTTTCTTCCTAAAAGGGAGCATCATGGCAATGTTTAACTTTTTATTCTCATAGATCCTATCCGCAAATACAGCATCATTCTCATTGATCACCTTGGGTATTTTTAACAGCATACCTTCTTTAACTCCGTCTTTTAATTCTGGATTTGCCACGATCAATTCCTCTTTTGACACTCCGTACATATTACTAAGGCTATAAAATGTTTCCATTTTTTTTACCGTATGTATTGCATATTTAGATTGGCTTTGATCAACAATATGTCTGGGTACCATAATAACATCATCAACCTGCAGTCCATCATTCTTTATTTTAGGGTTCAACTCTTCTAAATAGGCAATTGAAATACCATGCTCCTTGGCAATTCCAAATTTTGTTTCTTTCGCTTTTACTATGTATGGCTGGGTGTATTTTTTCTGTTCAGATATTCTTGATATTTCTGCCAAATCTTCTTGTTGAAGAGGAATCTTTAAGACTTCTCCAAATTGTAGTCCCTTTTGAAGTAACAGAGGGTTTAGTTTATTCAATACATTAATTTCTGTTTTATACTTTTTAAGAATGCTGTATAAGGTTTCTTTTTTTTGAATTTCGTGATAAATGTAGTTGTCTACAATAATGTCTTTATCCGTAAGGTAGTCTAAACTAATTTTTTCAACCTTTTGGTTTGAATTGTTGATTTCTTTGTTTGGAATAACAATGATATCATTTTCAACCACATTATTTCTGACATCAGGATTTAGCTTTAGAAGATCATAAGGCGTGATGGATAGCTTTTTAGCAATAATTTCAATGGTTTCCCCTTTGTTGACCTTATAAGTTTTGTGTTTCTTTTGCTGTGAAAAAGATGTAAATATTCCTGAAATGAACAGGATCAAAAAGAATATATATATTTTCATGTAGATGTTAGGTTATGGCACTTTAAATTATCAGGTTGTTTTTAGTAATAATAGATTCCAAAAATACAAAAAAGCTTTTATTTGTGTAAATTAGTTAATATTGTGATATGCAAACGCTTATCTATTCCCACTCAATAGTAGCAGGAGGTTTGGAACTAATGTCATATACAACACGGTTAACCCCTTTCACACCATTAATGATCTTATTTGATGTTTCTTGTAAAAATTTATATGGCAGATCTACCCAATCTGCTGTCATTCCATCTGTTGATTCCACAGCGCGTAAAACCACTGCTTTTTCATAAGTTCTTTCATCTCCCATTACACCAACAGAATTTACAGGTAGCAACATGGCACCCGCCTGCCAAACATCATCATATAACTTCCATTTTTTTAATCCATTGATAAAAATAGCATCTACTTCCTGTAGCATTCTTACTTTTTCAGCAGTAATATCACCCAAAATTCTGATTCCCAATCCTGGTCCTGGAAATGGGTGACGACCTAATAATTCAGGGTCAATTCCCATACTTTTTCCAACTCTGCGTACTTCATCCTTAAAGATCATCCGTAAAGGTTCCACAATTTTTAATTTCATATAATCGGGTAAACCGCCAACATTATGATGAGATTTTATGGTTGCAGAAGGACCACCGGAAACAGATACTGACTCAATAACATCAGGGTAAATGGTTCCTTGAGCGAGCCATTTTACATCTCTGATCAAATGCGCCTCGTCATCAAAAACATCAATAAAAGCGTTACCAATAGCTTTTCGTTTAAGTTCCGGATCCGTAATTCCTTTTAGTTTATCTAAAAAACGATCAGTAGCATCAACTCCTTTTACATTTAAACCCATGTGTTTATACTGATCTAAAACACTTTCAAATTCATTTTTTCTCAATAAACCATTATTTACAAATATGCAATACAAATTCTTGCCAATAGCTTTATCAAGTAAAACGGCTGCAACGGTTGAATCAACACCACCTGATAATCCTAATATTACTTTACCTTTACCAACTTTTTTCTGAATTGCTTCTACTGTAGTCTCTACAAACGAATTAGGTGTCCAATCCTGTTGTACTTTGGCTATATTGACCAAAAAGTTTTCCAATAATTTTGTTCCATCTTTGGTATGATATACCTCAGGATGGAATTGAATGGCGTATGTATCTTCATCTTCAATTTTATATGCTGCATTTACTACATCATCTGTGCTAGCAATAACTTTATAAGTATCGGGCATGTTAATGATGGTATCACTATGGCTCATCCATACCTGTGATCCATTTTTAATACCATTAAAAAGTTTACATGATGGGTCAATATTTGAGAGGTTTGCTCTGCCATATTCTCTTGAGTTGGAAGCTCCAACTTTTCCTCCATAAAAATGTGACAAATACTGTGCTCCATAACAAATTCCCAGTAATGGTTTTTTGCCTTTTATTTTTGAAAGATCAGGTTGAGGCGCTTCTTCGCTTCTAACGGAATAAGGACTACCGGATAAAATAACAGCTTGATAATCATTTACATCAACTTTCACATGGTTAAAAGGATGTATTTCACAGTAAATATTTAATTCTCTAACCCTTCTGGCGATGAGTTGTGTAACCTGAGAACCGAAATCTAAAATAAGGACTTTGTTTTGCATCCGCAAAAATAAAACTAAAATCAGAATTATTGAAATGGAATAGAATTATTATTGAAAATTTTGTTTACAAATTGAAAATAATATTAAAATGTCAGACTATTTATTAAATTATGATCAATACCAGCGTTTCTTTTTCTTTTTTGCAGCAGCAGATTTTCTACCTTTTTTATACTTACTTCCCTTCTTTTTATGAACTTCAGGTTTTGCTTTTGGATCTAATGGATAAGGATGGTCATCTTCAACAGAAATTACAGTATTGATCAGTTTTTGAATTTCAATAATATAGTTTTTTTCATCTGCAGAGCAGAAAGAATAAGCATTACCAATTTCACCTGCTCTACCGGTTCTGCCTATTCTGTGTACATAGGTCTCAGGAATGTTAGGTATGTCGAAATTGATAACAACATCCAGATTACTGATATCAATTCCGCGAGAAGCGACATCGGTAGCAATCAAAATATTAGCCTCCTTATTTTTAAATTTATTTAGTGCTTCTTCTCTGGCAATCTGTGTTTTATCGCCATGAATACTTACTGCATAATAATTGTTATTTAACAAGGTTTTTTCCAGTTTATCTACACCAAATTTAGTACGTCTGAATATTAGAATACTGCCTTTGATATTGTTTCTAAGTAAATGCAAACACAGTTCAATTTTTTTTGGTTTGGGAACGTAATACAAAACAGAATCTACACTTTTAGCTGCAGAAGAAACTGGAGAAACTTCTATTTTAACAGGGTCATTTAAACTTGATTTAGCCAGCTGTTGTATTTTAAGTGGCATAGTTGCCGAAAATAAAAGTATTTGTTTATTGACGGGGCAAAGTCTTTCAATTTTTTTTATATCATCAATAAACCCCATGTCAAGCATTAGATCTGCTTCATCCAAAACAAGTGTTTCAATAAAATCTAAATGAACCACATCCTGTTTGTGTAAATCCAGTAGTCTACCAGGTGTAGCTATCAAAATATCAATACCTTTTTTGAGTACCTCTTTTTGAGGTTCAATAGATGCGCCGCCGTATACAACTGTTGTTTTTAAATTATAATATTTACCATAAGTTTTAAAGCTTTCGTTTATTTGAATTGCGAGTTCACGAGTTGGACAAATAATCAAACTTCTTATTTTTTTTCCTTTTTTTGGAGCATCTTGTTTGTCAAAAAGCAGTTTCAGAATTGGCAAAGCAAATGCAGCGGTTTTACCGGTTCCGGTTTGTGCAGATACAATGATGTCTTTTTTTTCTAAAACCAAAGGAATTACCTGTTCTTGAACTTCTGTTGGGTTTTGATAATTACTTTCGGTAATTGCTTTTAAAATAGGTTTGTTTAATTGTAAATCTCTGAACTGCATAAAATAGGATTAGATTTGTTATGCAAAGATATGGCAATTTTAATTGTAAGGACTTCAAAATACTTCTTTGCAATATTTTTAATTAGTATTACTTTTAAACAATTAATCCTCATTAAATATAATTATGAAAAAACTATTCTTTTTGTTTCTTGTACTTATTGCAATCTCCTGTAATTCTTCAAAATTTAATCAAAAATGGACTAAAAAGCAATCTCCACCACAGTTTACAGCTCGTTTTGAAACAACACAAGGCGATTTTGATATTATTGCAAAAAGGGAATGGTCACCACAAGGAGTGGATAGGTTGTACCAATTGATCAAAAGTGACTTTTATACAGATATTGCACTTTTTAGAGTAATTCCAAAATTTGTGGTTCAGTTTGGTATTCAAAATGATTCAGTGTTGAACAATTCTTGGAAAAAATATAAAATAAAAGATGAACCTGTATTGCAAAAAAATGATTCCATGGCAATTTCTTTTGCCAGAGATGGAGTAGATTCACGAACCACACAAATATTTATCAACTTAAAAAATAATCATCGTTTAGATACTGTTAATTATAATGAAGTTAGAGGGTTTCCAGTAATCGCAAAGATCACTAAAGGAATGGAAAATGTGCATCAGTTTTATAGTACAGAAGATAATGTTCCTGATCAGGATTCTATTCAAAAATATGGAAATGATTATTTAAAAAGGAAGTATCCTAAATTGGATTATATCAAAAGAGCTTATATCTTGAAGTGAAAACGGTGAAGTTGAAGGTATAAAGTCTAAAGTCAAGTTTGAAAGGGGAAATCCAAAATTAATTTTACAACGTCTTTGCGAATCACGAGATACCAGGTGATGTGGCAATCTCTTTGGTGTAAAAAAAGTGTAAGTTTTTTATAAGTCTTTGATCTTTTGTAAGTTTCCAGCTAAATTCATTGGATAATCTGTAAGATCTAATAAATAAAGTTGTTTATTATTTCCTTTGTTTATAATCCAAAATAGCTCCTTCTGAGATCCATTTGGCAAGCGCCTGTCTGTTCTCGGGAACAACAATTCTTTTTTGATCTTTTTCATTCTGGATATTCCCAATTTCTATAAAAGCCATAGGGGGTAAAGTAAAATTCACAAGATAAAGATTTCTATAAGAAAAGGATCCAGTATAGGTACGATTGGGCTGGTATCTTTTGTATTTCTTTTTAAAAGTTTCATGTATACTTTTGGCTAATCTCAGTCCGCTTTTGCTTTTTTTATGGTGATAAAAAAATACGTCAATATTTTTACCTTTGCTTCGGCTATCTACATGTATAACAATCAGTCTTTGATATTTTCCTTTATTTTTTAAGTAAAGATGATTCACAGTTTCCACCCTTTGTCTTAATCTTGCAACTTGATTTAAAGGAATAGTTCTGTTTGGATAATTCACTTCATCATCATCAATTTTTAAAACTTTTTGATCGCGAATCCCATCATTTAAATCTTTAATAATGATGTAAACTTTTGATCCATGAGAGATCAGTTCTTTTGCCAAACGCAAAGTAACATCATAGGCGTATTCATCTTCGGCAATTAATTTACCGTTATATTTTCCCAAAGCACCTGGATCAGGACCGCCATGACCAGCAACCAGATAATAAATTGTTCCTTTTAATTTATTGCTTTTTATAATTACTTTTTCGTGTTTTTTGCCGAAAATAGGGTAGATATTATTTTTGGGAAAAGGTTTTGTTTTTTTGTTTTCTGAGGTTTTTTCTTTAACAGGAGCAGCTTTTACTTGTTTTGCTGAATCTAAAGCTATAGTAGGTAAATAATAGGCTCTTCCTTTGTATAACCCTTCTTTACCACGGATATTCTTTTTGTTTAGATTGATGAATTCCTTGTAATTTTTATATGAATCCAGATCATATTTTTTGAGCATAGAATAAATACCATCTCCATTTTTTGCAACAACGGTTCGGAGGGAATCTTGAGCATTTACCTTTCCAAAAATCAAAAAAGCAAAAATCAAAAAAAGTTTATAAGGAGTTGGCACTTGTCAAAATTTTATTTACAAGAATAAGAAAAATATTTTATTTTAAAGATAAAAAGGCAACTTCAATCAGGGATCAATTTTAAGCACTTTTTTATAATTCTTCTATTTTGAGAGTAGGATATCCATATTTGGCAATTTCTTCCATCATTTCATTTACATAAGCTGACGGAATGATATCACCGTCAATAAGTACTGCAAAATTAAAGTTCGCCATGTTCTTTTTAGGTGTAATAATATTTTTTAACCAACTTTATTCTTAGCTTGTAATAGCTGATGTAAAATAACTTCAACGCCCTCCTCATCATTACTTTTAGTAAAGAATCTGGCTGCCTTTTTAATATTCGGGTGTGCATTTTCCATGGCATAACTAAAATAGGAATGATGCAGCATTTCAAGATCATTATTAAAATCACCAAAAGCCATAGTTTCTACTTCTGATATTCCAAGGTCTTTTTGTAAATTTTTCAGTGCATTTCCTTTGTTTGCATTAGGATGAGCAATATCAACCCAATGCTGCCCTGAAACTTTTACCTGTAATTCATTTTCAAGATGTCTTACGCTAGGATATATATGTTTTTCAGAATCTATTTCATGATAGAGTGCGATCTTAAAGAAAACATCATCCTCTATCTTTTCCAGATCTTTCAGATAAAAATACTCCGGATAATACTCTTTAAACATTTCTATAAAATTTGGATTTTCAGTTTCAATATAGGCGCCTTTTTCACCGCAAAGCACAATATAAGCACCCTTGATCTCTCTTAAGGAAGGAATCAGTTTCCTGATGATTTCAGTATCCAAAGCATTGAACATCATCCCCTGATCTTTAAATTTTATCATTCCCCCGTTCTCAGCAATAATGGAGATATCATTACGAATACTTGACAACTTATTGGAAATACTATAAAACTGGCGACCACTGGCTGCTACAAAGTGAATTCCTGATCTTTGTAATTGAGGAAATAACTCGAAAAAGGAATCACTTACCTTTCCTTTAGAATTCAAGAGTGTACCATCCATATCGGTAACTACTAGTTTAACAATTGACAGATCCATAAAAATATTTTGAAATGTAAAAGTAGACTTAAAAAAATAAAATATGATAAGTAAAGCAATAATTGATTCACTTTTAATTCAAATTAGATTTCAATCTATTAAATCTTATGATTATCATTGTATCATTTAGAATAAACCTTAATAAATATACTTATTTAGAATTAATCATTTTCTAAATTTTAAACTGTTTGATTTTGGGGCATTATATCAAAAAAATATGACAGATTATTTATGCCATATTTTTATAAAAATGAATTGTTTCATTTAAAGGCGTTTCATATAAAAAACTTTCCTATAGCTAAAAGGCCAACAAATATAAAAGCTGTAAAAACTAAAATACTAACTGTAATCTGCATTCCTCCCGAAAGTATAGATCCGCTTGTGTACCTTCCAACCATTCTTGCACCAATTATGAATATAAATCCGCCAACAAAAGTCCAAATTACTCTTTTAATAGATGAGTTTTATTTAAACTTTTCCCAACTACTATAAATTAAAGCTATATTTAAAGAATGTAATAGTACAACTTCTATATTGCTTAATTCTAAGCAATTTTTTAAAATTTCAAATTTAGTTTTAGAACTTGTATGAAGGCTATTTATTATGGGTGTTATTATTTTATTGATGATATTTTTATTTTTCCATTTTTAAGTCCATCACTTGTAACTGTTAAATCAATATCTCCTGCTTTGGTTGATGATTGAATTAAAATAACCAATTTACCACTAAACGTTGCCATCGTAGGTTTATGAAATACTTCCAGAGAAGTTGCATCTCCATTACAAGCAGCTCTGTATGTACCGTTACCTTTTACTTTAAAATATAATCTATTGGAAGCCGTAGGACAAGGGTTCCCTTTTATATCAACAATGGTTGCAGTAATAAAACTTAAGTCCTTTCCGTTTGCCGTGATGGTATCTCTATCAGTTTCTAGTTTAATATGATGTGGTTTGCCTGCAGTTATCACCGTTTTTTCATTAACTTTTCTTCCATACTCATCATACGCAATTACTTTTAATGTACCTGGCTCATATTTTACATCCATCCACATTAACCGATATCGGTTTAAATTTGATTTTTTGCTTTTCTTTTGTACACCTTGACTTTTGTTATTAACAAATAGTTCGGCACTGTTGTAGTTTGTATATACAAATACTGGAGTGGTTTCGCCTTCACGACCTTCCCAATTCCAATGAGGAAGAATATGCAAGGTCTCCTCATTTGTATTCCAGCGGCTACGATACAGATAATACCTGTCCTTAGGTAATCCTGCTAAATCACAAATTCCAAAGTAAGAACTTCTTGAAGGCCAAAATTCGTCGTATGGTGTGGGTTCTCCTAAATAGTCAAATCCTGTCCAAACAAACTCTCCTATTACCCATGGTTTGTCATCTTGTAGTGCAAAATCATCATCAGGAATGTTTGACCAATTGCAATATTCAAGATCATATGACGAACACTGTAGATCGTTGTAGGTTTTATCATAGCTGCTGACAACTGGAAATTTATACACACCCCTAGAGCTAACTGTTGATGCAGTTTCTGATCCAAGAAGAATACCTTGAGGAAACTTTTCATAAGCTTCTTCGTATAATTGTACACGATAATTTAATCCAGGAATATCCAATATAGCTCCAAAGCCACTTTCCATTACTGCCTTTACCTGATCCATTCCAACAGTAACAGGTCTGGTTGGATCTTCTCTATGAAATATATTTTGAAGCCATCTTAATCTCTTTACTCCCTCACTGCCCCATTGGTCTGGAACTTCGTTACCTGCACTCCACATCACAATACAAGGATGATTTCGTGTGGCACGTACCAAATTCACTACATCTTTTTCTGCCCATTCATCAAAATACAGGTTATAACCATTTTTAACTTTTGGTTTTTTCCATTCATCAAAGCTTTCTGCCAAAAATAGAAATCCCATTTCGTCGCATAATTCCAATTGTTCAATTGAGGGCATATTATGTGAAGAACGAATAGCATTGCAATCCAAATCTTTTAAGATGGTTAATTGCCGTTTTAGAGCAGCTTTGTTGACAGCTGTACCAATAGGTCCCATATCGTGATGTAAACAAACGCCTTTAAATTTTGTCACTTTCCCATTTAGTTCAAATCCATTAGATGCTGTGTATTTGATTTCACGTATTCCAAAACGTATAACATTAGCATCTTTTAAAACATCACCCTGATAAAGTTTTATTTCGGCTGTATATAAGTAAGGCTTTTCCGGACTCCACAACTTTGGATTACTAATTGCAATGTTTTGTTCAATTTGGTCGGAAAATCTTTGAGATGCTTTGTTTTTCACAATCACTTTTCCATCTGCATCTTTTATACTGGTGGTTATCCTAACAGAATCACCCTGTACCTGAGAACGGATGTTTACTTTAGCAAGATTTTCAGAAACAAATGGCGTTGTGATGAAATGTCCCCAATGTTTAAAATTCACTTGATTTTTTACAATTACTCTGACTTTTCGATATAAACCAGCACCAGGATACCATCGGGAAGAAAATGGTTGATTCTCCAGGCGAACTGCAATAACATTCTCTTTATTCTTAAGAATTACATTAGAAATATCGAAATAAAAGTAACTGTAACCATAAGGTCTTGTACCTACTTTTTTACCATTAACAAAAACTTCGGCATTGCTCATGGCTCCGTCAAACGTTATTAATATCTGTTTTTTATTTGTATATTCAGGCAGGTTTAAGGTAGTTCGATACCAACCAACTCCAACGAATGGTAAAGCACCTGTTCGTCCTGTCTTCTCAGAGGCTTTATTTTCATTATTCTGTTCTATTTTTATGATTTGTTTATCAACTTCTTTGTCAAATGGGCCATAAATTGCCCAATCATGCGGTATTTTTACTGAATTCCAGTCAGAATCATCAAAATCTATATATGAGGCGGAAGTGTTATCTCCTTTAAAAAATTTCCAAAACTCCAGTTCCTTAATCACAGTTTGAGCAAACGAATTTGAACAGTACGTTAATAATAGTAATGTAAAAATTTTAGTCAATTTCATGCAAAAGTATATTTATTTTATACAATATAAATTTCATCTCCATAATACCCTACAACGTGTTTGGCTATGATTTCGTTATGTGTTTAAGCAACTAATTTAGTAAATAAAAACTGAATAGAAAATCTGCGTGGATTTTCGTAAGCAAGCTAGAACTAGCAATGAATTATACACGTCTTTGTTAGAGCCAGTTTATTTTATTTCAAAATGCTCTAGTAATTCTTTTAAGCTAGTAATTTTTTTATTTAGCTGAATCAATCTTTTTAATAGAAACGTTGTAATTTTTTGTGCTTTGAAAAGGTCGTCAATGTCTATATGTTTTTCTAAACCATTATGTAAATATTTATCTCTAATATCATAAAATTCATTAAATATTTTTACAACCATAGGTAGTTCATTCGCACCAATTATTTTCTTTAATACTTTTGATTTTACTATTGTTTGTCCTTTACCTTTGCCTTTTTTTAAAGGAATAAAGATGGACTCATAAATAGAAATTATTTTCACTACTCTTTCGTGTAAATTTCTCTCTGAAGAATATTTTCCTATGCTTGAAATTGTGTTTAAAATTATTCTTGATAATTCATTTGATGGCTTATTAGTAATAAATTCAGAAACCTCACCTAAACCTGAATCAAAGAGCTCTTTAATTTTTTCAGAGTTCAGTGAAATAGGTGCTATTCCATCTGCTCTTTCAAATTGAAGGTTGAAGTCAAATTTATCAGATTTTGTGTCATAAATGAAAGAGTTTGGAAATGTATCAGTAAACCTGTATTCTGCATCCATAATTTTGGTTGAAGAATTTACTGATTCTTCAACCAAAAAGCATTTCAGTGAGTCAACTGCTATATTTACTTGTTTTTGTGCATTCTGTTTGGCCTTACTTTGTATTCCTTTAGAACTTACTTTTGCAATTGGCTTTGACACATAATCTTTAAAGATTAATTCACATTCTTTTTTTGGTTTTTCTGGAAATTGCTCTTTAAATTTTTTAGAATAATCTAAAAGCTCCTCATCAGTAAAAAAGGTAAATTCTACTTGTCCGATTTTGAATGTAGAATTAATTCCTAATGCGTGTATTCTAAAATAAAATCTATATTCTTTTAGGTCATTCTCAAAAGCATCTTGCAAATAGTTTAACGGCTCTATTTTTGCTTTGTTCTCATTATGAGTCTCAATAATCCAGTCAAATAGATGCTCTTCAATAAAAGTTACAGTCGCAAAACTAGCATAAGGTTCAATCTCAATAATTTTGTTAGCAACATCACGTAGTTTTCGATAATTTTGAATATCCAACCCAAAATTATTTTTGTAAGCTTCTATGGTGTTTCCATATCCATCTGGTCTTGAAGTTTTAATGTTTTTAACTTCTCCCAAATTGAATAAAACAGGAATTCCGACTAAATCTTCATTTTGATTTTCTTTAGGTTTTGGTGATTCCAATTCTTCAGTCACAAAGGAAACTAAATCAAAAATTTTATTATTTAGTTCGGAGTTGTTCATTCAAATAGGCTCTAACTACAAAATAAACTTAATTAATTGTTTATATGTCTTACCAAAGATACCATTTTAAAACAAAAAAAACCGCTAATAAATTAATCTTAGCCATTTGGTTTAATCAAATATAAATTATTGTTTTTATAAGTAAGGTTTACCAATATATCAAAACTATTGATTCATTTTTATTGAATTTAAACTACTACCATTTCTACGGATCCATTACTTTATACATCCTCTTGCATAGAAAATTCAATTTTTAAAATAGGCTTTGACCCTATATTTTCAGGCTCTTTGGGATCTGAAATAATAATTTTTATTTGCGTAGAATCTCTCGCTGTCTTTAAATATGTTTCAATATTAAGGAGCAATAGTTTTGATTTTTTGGTAGCAATAGAATCCACAACGGAAGGATTTACCAAAGCCGTATAAGATTGTTTAATATTTAAAGAATCTGCTGCGGTTTTGCTTAAAATAAAAGTTTCAAAATGTTTTTCATCTTTCAAATAATTTTTTTGAGTTTCTTTATAATATAATTTACCTGCTTCATCTTTTATAATGGGTACTTCTGTATCTTGAATGAATAATGAAAAAATCAGAAAAAATGTTGTTTTTAGAAATGACAAACAGGTAATTCGCAAGATTTCTAGAAAAAGAGTATTACGACACGTACTATTCATTAAATCATAAAGAACAGTTACAATTCAACAACCTAAAAAATGAAATACATTGGATTTATAATTATTTGAATAGCTATAATAATTTTAACACTAGATTGGATGGCTAAGGTATTAGAACTCACAACCTTTCTAAAAGTATCTACTGAGTTTAGAATTACTTTAAAAGATAAATTATCAGAAAAATTTAAGAAAGCAATTACTCAAATGTTTAGTAAAGACTATCTAGATAAATTCCAAAGTAAATAAATCAATCCCATTTTACCACACTAGGAGCAATGAATTACAAGACCAGATATACTCAAAAGTGTACCAAGTTTTACAATTTTCGGAAAGAATTAATCAAAATAATATTTTAATTTAAATCGATATTTCTCCCCACCATAACTAAAATCTATTTCTTTTTCAAAAATAGCAATAGCTCCTTCAAAGTGAAGTTTATATGTTCTATCATAGCCATCGGTAGGAAGATGTATATAAGTTTGACAGTCTTCTTTATCTAAAGAAAAAAAATCTCCACCAACTATATAAGATTGCAATTGAAAAATATCCCCTTTCAATTGGTAGGTTTTCATTTTATAATCAAAGCCACTATATCTTTTGTAAACGATAGAATGCTCTTCGAATTTATAAAAAATATTTCCTTCTGCATTACAATCTATTTTTCCAGTCGCAAACGAAACCAGATTACTACCATTATACTTGAATTGTTCGAATTCTCCATACCTGTAAGCTAACGGGCTGTTTTCAATTAGTAGTTCTTCTAATCCTTTGGCAGATTCTTCAGGAATCTCTTCATCTGATCCACCACAAGCAATAAATATAAAAGAAAGAAAAAGGAAAATAGTTTTTTTCATAATAAAGAGTTTTATGCTTAATAATCTGCATGTCACAAAGTTAACATTTAAACCGTTATAAAGATTAACAATAACACTTAGTTAATAACTTTTTGTAAAATTTACTGTAAATGCACTAAAAATAATTGCTAATAATATTAATTTCATGTATTAATAAAATTTGTAGTTCTTACTCTTATGGATTTTTGAACTCTCCCCGTTTTTAAATTGGTATCTGGACTCCACTATTAAATTTAACCGTATCAAAAATACTTTTTTAAAAGTTTAAGACAAACTATTTTATCTATAAAAAAATCCGCCAAGAAATTAATCTTGACGGATTCTATTTAATCTTAAATTCTATTGTTTTTTTTACTTTAATGCCCCATCATTGCTCTTTTAGCTTCTGCCTCTAAATTTACATAAGGCGTACCTTCAACTGTCACACCTACAAAGTCAATTGTACCATTGTTAAATTTACTTGGCGATGGGTATAATCCACTCACCGCATCTCCACCGTCATATCCAACACATAAACCATCTCCTGATAGAGTAAATTTAGCAGGTTGCGTTCTCATAGAACCTTCAGCCACTAATTGTTCGTCAATGTAGAGCTTTGTAGTTCCAATGGATTCTCCTTTCTCACCTGTTTTTTCTCGCGTGAATTCCATACCCAGCGTATGTTTACCAGGAGTAAGTTTTATTGATGATTCAAACACTTGTTCAGGACTAATTCCTAAGAAATTATATACGTAATAGAGTTTATTGTTTTTAATAAATAAAGAATGGCCTCCAAATCGTGAACCGTGTGCAAATAATATACCTGATGTGTTTTCTGTTATTTCTACATTCGCTAATATTTTATAAGACCGACCCCTTACATTTACGGCATTGCCTTCTGGCACAGGTGCGGCAAAAGGATAATAAATATATCTATCTCGGGCAGGTTCAGATGAAGGTCTTTCTATACCAATAATTTTAGCAACGCTTCTATCATCAAGTGGTAAGACATTGTTTTTCTCTGCTTCAACAAACCAAGCATCTATTAATTCTTTCAATTTTTCAGGGTTTTCTTTGGCCAAATCCTTTGATTCAGATCTATCTACATCTACGTGATACAATTCCCAATCATCTTTGTCAAAATTTCCTCTTCCAGAAAGTGGAGCGTGAATAGCCGCAGCTTTCCAACCATCTTTCCATATTCCACGTGAACCTAACATTGCAAAATATTGAACCTCTTTTTGAGTTTTGTCATATGGTTTGGCATCAAAAGTATATGCCATTGAAACCCCTGAAAGCGGTACTTGTTGTACTCCGTTATAAACCTCTGGCATTTCAAGTCCAATTAATTCAAGTAATGTTGGAACAATATCTACTGAATGATGGTATTGGTGTCTAATTTCACCTTTGGCTTTAATTCCTTTTGGCCAAGAAATAACCAACGGGTCATTTGTACCACCAGCATATTGAGAGTATCGTTTAAACATTTTAAAAGGAGCAGAAAAGGCAGATGCCCAACCTGTTGGGTAATGTTCATAGGTGTCGGGGCCGCCTAATACATCAAGATATTTCATGTTTTCTGACAATTCATCTGGATACCCATTAAAGAATTTATTTTCATTAACCGACCCGTTTGGACTACCCTCACCAGATGCTCCATTATCTGCTGCATACAATACTATGGTGTTTTCTAATTGTCCACTTTCCTCTAAATAGTCAATTACTCTACCAACTTGTGCATCGGTGTATTCAGAAAAACCTGCATAAACTTCTGCCATTCGTGAAAATAATTTTTTCTCATCTTCATTTAAAGAATCCCAAGGGCGAACCATATCAAGAGCTTCTGCCATATCTTCTCGCATCGGATTCATAGGGGTATTTACCGTTCCTTTTGGTAAAATTCCTTTTTCAGTCATACGTTTGGTAACCCAACCTCTGTAGGCATCATAGCCTTCATCAAATTTACCTTTATATTTAGCAATATACTCTTTTGGTGCGTGGTGAGGTGCGTGATTAGCTCCTGGGTTATACCACATATACCAAGGTTTTGATGGATTAGTTGCTTGTTGGTCACGTAGCATTCCTAAAGCGTGGTCGGCTAAATCTTTTGAAAGGTGATACCCCTCTTCAAATTCTTTTTCCACAAAATGATTATCTTCAATTAAATCGGGATACCATTGGTTGGTTTCTCCTCCAATAAATCCGTAAAACCTGTCCCATCCCATTTGTAATGGCCATTGTTTTTTACTGGCTCCAGAAGCTACATCTTGCTCGGGCACATTATGGTTTTTACCTATCCAAAAAGTACTATAACCATTATCTTGTAACACTTTAGATAAAGGGGTTACTTCTGCACCTATTCTACCATTAGCCCCAGGAAAACCATCGGCTGTTTCAGTAATAGCAGCCATCCCATTTAAATGGTGATTTCTACCTGTTTGAATTGTTGAACGGGTAGGAGAACATAAAGCGGTAGTATGCCACTGCGTATAGGTTAAGCCATTAGCTGCCAATTTATCCATAGTTGGCATATTAATTCCTCCGCCATATGGAGACCAAGCGCCTAAGCCAGTATCGTCATATAATATAAAGAGAATGTTTGGTGCTCCTTCTGGAGCTGTTTTTGGAGTGTAAGCAGCCCAATCTGATTCAGAATCACGAACATCTAATGCGATTTTTCCTTTAAATTTGGGAGTGCTACTTTTGGAAGTAGTTCCTTCTTTTGTGCTTTGATTACAACTGATTATTGTTGTAAAAAATAATCCTAAAACAATAAATTTTAGGATCAAAAATAATTTTTGATTTTTCATTAATTAGTTTTTATAGTTTGCTCGCAAAATTAGTAATATTTAAAATTTAAAAAAATATCATTTGATAGGTTTTTGTTTTTTTTTAATTCTATGTATTGTTAAAGGGCTAATACCTAAAAAACTAGCTAGGTGTTTATCAAAAGTAGATTCAATTAATATAGGATTCCAGCTTATTAAGTCTATATATCTTTCTTCAGGAGTCATTGTTATAAATGTGTTTAAACGATAAGATAGTGTAACAATAATTTCTTTTAAAAAATTCACATAAAATTTCATAACTTTTGGGTTTTCATATCCTAAAGTTTCTAATTCACTCATATCAATTTTTAAAAAATGGACCTCACCAATAGATTCTATATCAAGCACTTGAACTTTATCGCAAAAAACATTTGCATCTCCCATTAAATGCCCTTCGGCTCTTATAAAATTATTTAACTCTTGTCCTTTTTCGTTAATACTATAAGCACGGGCTACTCCCTTTAATATAAATATTAAATTCTTATCTGTTTTCCCTTTTTTCAGTATTATTTCTTTATTGTTAGAAGTGTTATATTTTGTTATTGACAAGAATATATCTATTACTTCATCTTCTAAATGAGGAAAATATTTTTTGACTAATTCCTTTATTTTATTGTTTGATAAAAGCATTATTGTTTTATGAATTTAACTTTTTTTTGATAAATATAATATAAATAAAAAAAACCACCAAAAATTAATTTAAAGGGTTTGACATACTCAACTAATTTTCAATTATTTCCAAACAACCGAGTTCTTAGTAACTTTTTTAAAGGCATTACTAACATGATATAATCGTGCTTTTAGTAATAATTTTCTACCTTCAAAATGTCGTGTATAAAATATTTTTGACCTTCCCATACCTTTATTCCAATACTTTTGAAATACCAAGACGTCTTTTTTATGAGAACCAAAAATAGTTGGTACAGCATAATAATTTTCCAGTTTCAACGTACGTCTAAAAAAGCTCTTCACAATTATTAAATAACGTGGATTTTTAATTGGTTGAACCACTTCTTCTAAAGCATTCACAAAAAGTGTACTTTCATATTGTGTTGTTCCAATTACCGTACAAGTAACATCCCCTTTGGATAATAGTTCTGATTGTATGGTAATATTCTCTCTGTGAGAAGTCATATAACCTAGTTCGAATAAAGTATCTAAAATTACTTCACCCATCTTTTCTATTTTTTTATGGATTAAACCATACTGAATATAAATTCGTAAAGCATCATAAGTTTTTAATCCAAAATTAAGTACAAACGTAGATAACAAAGCATAGGTAAAATATAAAATTCCTTTACTTAAAACTACCGATAAATTATTCAAAACAAATTTGACTAAAAATAAGGATGTTCCAAAAAACAACTCTACTATAAAAAACTTTACAGTATCCTTTAAATATATCTTTTTTTGTTTGGGAAATGTGTTTTTTCCATGATGAAAATAGTTTAACTCTTTAGTTAATCGCTTTCCTTGAGAAATAGATTTATTCCATTTTAAAATGGTATCGGTTCTACTTTCAGAATCTTCAATGGTAGCTTTATTTATACTATCAATATCTTCTACTTTATAAACATCTGGTAATCCTAAACGGTTCATTCCGCTTGAAATAACAAACCTATAATTAGAAATACCCATAAAAGCATCAAAACGTCTATTTAATGTTTCAATGTCTTTTCCGCCATCATCAACCGTAGGATCTATACATGCCAAATGCCAAATATTTCCTGTTTTATTTGGTCTGCTTTGATCTTTTCTAATGGCTCTTCCTCGCATTTGGTTAGAAGTAACAAACGAACCAACAAACGAAGCTAATATCAAACTATTAATAGATGGTGCATCCCAACCTTCACCTAATAAAGACTTTGTTCCTATTAAAATTTTAATATATCCATCTTCAAATAGTTTTGTAATTGTTTCTACTAAATTAGAAGATTTTGGTAAAATAACAAACTCATTATCTACTTCTAAAAGTTTTCCTATATCTTCATTTACTTTATGGAGTTGCTTAAATTTATCTAAAATAGAATTATGTATAATAACCAAACTTCCCGTTAAAACGGCAATAGATTTTTTATTGGATAAATGAATTCTTAAATGTTGAAAAATTGGCAAAACACCTAACTTATTCACTAATGCCAAATGCTCTTTACTTGTATTTATAAATTCTTTTCTAATATAATCGGTTAAAATTACTGCTCGCAATGCTGTCCCCATTTTTTTTTGCTCGGATTTAATTATCGAAACAATACTGGTTAATTTACTAGGGTTTTGCGAAAGCGATTTGTAAATAACATCGTTACCAACAAGGTTTACTTTCTTATTAGATAGAATATGAAGTTGCTTTAATTTTTTTTCTAAATTAAATAAATAACTTTCATCAGCAATTAAATTATCTCTATCATCTACCAATAAGTTTTGGAATAAAATCTCAACCCATTCATAATTTAATTGTGGGAATTCTATTTTTTCTCCCTTATTAAATCCTAAAACACTCAATTTATTCTTTGAAATGATCTCTCCTGTTGCATGCAAAAACACCAATATTGCTGAAAAATATTCTGGATTAGCATATAATTCTTCTAAATTAGATTCTGTTTTACTATAAAAACGATGCAATTTTATAAAAGAAATAAGCTCGGTATCTGTTTTTAAACCCTGAATAAAAGCGCCTATTTTTTTTCGATAATTTACTATAAAATCAATTTCTGCACCTTCAGGCTTTGACAGATATACAAAATCTTGATGAGGCGCTAAATCTCCTTCTTTAACCAAATTGGGAATGGCAATTTCATCATCAATTTCACCACACAATTCAAAATACTTTGAAATTTCAGATTTAGAACTATCGTAAGGAGGTGTTGCTGTTAATGCTACAATGGTTAAATTAGAATGTTTTTTTAATTCATTTAAGCTATTCCACCACGTATTTTTTAAATGATGTGCTTCATCAACTACTAAGACTTCAATTTTTTGCTTTTTAAAAAAAGCTACAAAATCATCTTTATTTTCAAACCGTTTATAAAATGCATGGAAAGATTGATATGTAGAAAAAGTTATGTTGCTTGGTTTTTTAATATCAAAAGAGACGTCTTCATAAATAAGGTCATCTGTAAAAAAGGTTTGCAATCTATTTTTCCATTGATTTCTAATAATCAATGTTGGTGATAATACTAAAGCTTTTTTATTTATTTTTTTCACTATTTCAAGACCCAACAAAGTCTTCCCAGAACCTGGAGGAGCTATTACATGAAAGTGATTATCTGCAATATGTAAAGAAAAATTCTTTAGTAATTCTGCTTGGTAATTTCTCCAAGTATATTTGAATTTTAAGGTTTGAAACATTTTTTAGTAAAAATATTTATAAATACTTGAAAAGTATAAATTTTCAGACCAACAAGATGATAATAAAATTAATATAAACAAAAGTGTGTTTTATTTTTTTAATGATGTTACAGTTCATATACTTTTATACAAACAATATATCAATAGATAATTCAATGTCGTTTAGTTAAGAAAACGATTTAAAGTATTAATTGTTAATAACTTACTATAATATATTTTTTAATATTTTATTTTTTTACAGATAGGATAT
>JADGEA010000535.1 GCA_016744615.1 Flavobacteriaceae bacterium | reverse complement strand
TCTTAAATAGGTAATCATTTTTACACGGTCAAAACCATAATTAATTGCTTGCCGTAATTCTTTTGATTCAATTTCTGAAGTTGAAGAACCCATAAAAAAACCAAGATATTCAGTATTTAAAAAGGGGCTGGTTATCAAGTTTATTTGGTCTTTATATTTTTCTTGAAGTTTCCCCTCAGTGGTTACTATTTCATCTTTATAGGAATTGTCCAAACCAGAAACAAAATCTAATTTACCTTGAACAAATTGCAAAAACTCACTTTGTTTGTCTGGTAAAAAGGTGATGGCAACTGCTTCTAGGTAGGGTAATTGATTTCCTTGTTCGTCTTTTTCAAAATAATCTAGGTTTTTACGAAGAACTAACTTTACATTTTCTTCCCATAATTTAAACTTAAAAGGACCTGTTCCTACTGGGTTGGATCTAAATTCATTTCCATAAAAATCTATGGCTTCCTTTGGTACTACAGAGCAAAAACGCATCGATAATAAACCTAAAAATGCCGGGAATGGTTTGTTTAATTCAATAATAAAAGTATCATCATTCGCTGCATAAAACCGTTCCACATTCTTTAAGACCCAACGACCACGAGCAGCAACTTTTTCGTCTAATAATCTATTAAAACTATATTCAAAATCGTGTGCCGTAACTCGTCGAGTAGAATCTTTATGGCTTTCTAAAAAAACTTCACTTTTATGAAAAAACACATCATTCCTTAAATTAAAAGTAAAGGTTAAGGTACTGTCATTATAATGCCAGTTTTCAGCAATATCAGGTTGTATATTTAACTGATCATCTAATTGAACCAAACTATTAAAAAGTTGATTCGTTGGCCAAATTAATTGCGGATTACTTGCAAAAGCGGGGTCTAAAGTAGCAATATTGCCATGTTCGTTGTATCTAAACACAAGATGATCTTTGCTGGAATTGCTTTCAGAATTACAAGAAATAAATATAGACAAGCAGCAACTTGCTGTAATTAAATATATTAGATTGTTTAATTTGAAGTTCATCTGCTTTTTTGAAACCAAATTTAGTTTGTATTTTTGCAATCCCAAAAATAAATGGGTTTTGTCAAAAATACAAGAATGAATCTTAGAAAAAAAGTCGCATTTTACACTTTAGGTTGTA
>JADGEA010000534.1 GCA_016744615.1 Flavobacteriaceae bacterium | reverse complement strand
AAGTGAAATAAGAGCAGTAGCAGAGTTACCAACAAAGCTCATAATGATTCCAATCGAAAAAATGGAAGAATGGACAGGAAAATATAAATCCTGGAGAAATTTTGTTTTCGAAAGTTACCATAATAGATTAATGGAAATGTTGGAAACTATCGATTCCATTGCATTTTTAAAAATGGACGAACGTCTTTTAAAGTATCTTAGAGATAAATCTAAAATAACAAAAGATGACATCATTTATAGCACTCATCAAGAAATTGCTTACGAATTACATACCTCAAGAGTAGTAATATCAAGACTTTTAAAGAAACTTGAAAACCAAGGTAAAATTGAACTCAACAGAAATAGTATTAAAATTAATAACTTATAATTGTTAGTTGGCAGCAATTCAAAAATGACCAAGATTCTTAAAGAAATATGGAGCTCCAAAAATGGCAAACTTGTCTTTTTTTTTGCTATAACAACCTTAGGAGGTATATATCTTTATTGTGTACGTCCTAGTGTTTCAACTATAACTGATTTAACGAAAATAAATGGAACACTTGACCATATTGAACAAGTTTCAGTTTACACTAACAGAATTAAAAAAACTGAGGGTGATTCGACATATCATTTTTACTTGAATGAATATACTTCAAAATTTCATCCAAGTTATTTCCCTTATGATGGTAAGGATCTTTATAAATCTGCGAAATATAATGACTCAATCACTTTTCACATTGCAAAAGAAGAAATAGATCAACTTTACGTTTTTGATGCCAAAATTAGAAGTTTTTCATTAGCTGTAAATGACAAAATATACTTCTCAGCGGATAGTGGACTGATGGGTTTTGGTAAAGGTTATTTTGAGCTTGGTATGATAATTATATCATTAATTATAAATTTATTCTTAATTAAAAAAATATTATATAAAAATAAAACGGCTTCCAATAACATATAAAAGCAATAACGGCTGAATTTTCTGGTTAAAAATTCAACCTAAAACAGTAACTTTAACAGTTAATGACTTTTAAACAAAACCGGTATTATTAATCTCCCTTCTTTTTCCTAAATTAGAGCCTGTTTAATTTTATAAAAAATTCTAAAAAATGAATTCTCCAGATCATATAGATGTTAATGGTTATAAACATGTTT
>JADGEA010000533.1 GCA_016744615.1 Flavobacteriaceae bacterium | reverse complement strand
CGACGAACTGGAGTCAATTTTAGAAAAAGCAGTAGAAAATGAAAGTTATCAAGATCAGTTAAAAGCTTTTAAAGAGTACCAAAACAAAGTAGCAACCACAGATTTTTCAAAAGAGTTTTCAAGGTTGGATAGTTTGTTTGAAGGAGTTCAATTATTAGGAGATTACAGCCAGAAAATTAAGGATGAGGTATTGGCTCAAGGTGAACTTATTTCAGCAAAATTGATAACTTCTTTATTAAAAAGTAAAGGAGTAAATGCAAAAGCAACAGATGCGAGAACTCTGATTAAAACAGATGATTCCTATGGAAATGCAAAACCTAACGAGGCATTATCTAAAAAAAATGTAATTGAGTATTTTAAACAAAACAATGGTTCGACCGTAAATGTTGTAACCGGTTTTATAGCTTCAAATAAAGATAATAAAACGACCACTTTAGGAAGAAATGGTAGTAATTATACAGCTTCCTTATTAGCAAATTATTTGGATGCAGAAGAGTTGCAAAATTACACTCATGTTAATGGTATTTATACTGCAAATCCTGACTTGGTTAAAGATGCTAAAAAAATTGAAAAATTATCATTTACAGAAGCAAATGAATTAGCCAACTTCGGAACTACCATTTTACATGCAAAGACCATTATCCCTTTATTAGAAAAAAATATTCCATTGCGAATACTTAATACATTCAATCCAGGTGATAAGGGTACATTAATTACTTCACAAAATAATGCTAAAGGAATACGCTCCTTATCTGTTTTAGATAATGTTGCTTTAGTAAATATTGAAGGAAGGGGATTGTTAGGTAAAGTAGGAGTAGATGCAAGGATATTTAAAGCATTAAGTATTCAAAATATTAGTGTGAGTATTATATCTCAAGGATCTTCGGAGCGAGGTATTGGATTGGTGATCGATGCTGAAAAAGCTTCAAAAGCTGTTGTTGCTTTAGAACAAGAATTTGAAAACGATTTTTATTTTCAAGACATCAACAAGATTAGTGTGATCGATGATGTTTCTGTAATTTCAATAATTGGACAAGAGTTAAGTAATTTTCACAAGCCCTTCAATGCACTCATAAAAAACCAAGTAACTCCCATTTTATTTAATAACACCGTAACTGGAGAAAATGTTAGCATC
>JADGEA010000057.1 GCA_016744615.1 Flavobacteriaceae bacterium | reverse complement strand
CATCCGCGAATTCTTACTGTACAAATAAGAAATTTTTGGATAAAAATTATAATCCATAATTTCATAATTTCTATTGGAATAAGTCATCGATTCACTTATGCTTTTATTATTTCCACCTCTAAAATCCAATAACCAAAATTTCCCAAATTTATGGATCATTTGAAATTGATGGGTTAAAAAATTAACATCCTGATCTCCAAAGACAAAAATGGATCTTTTTCTGGAATTTATGTAAGTGTAAACCATACTATAATGTTGCAACCCCCTGTTAAAGAATAAACTATTCTTGAAATTAAGATCTAATGATAATAAATTCTCATCATCATAAGCAAAGGGATTCAAATTCAATTTAGATCCTTCTCTTTTAGTTTTTGAATTAATTAAAAAATACGCCTGATCACTAAAATGCGAGAGTGTCTTTTTTACACCCGATGCTTTTTGCCAACGCATAGCATTCAGGTTAATGGATTGCGTAAACTTATTCTGATTGGTTTTGATAAACTTAACCTGAGGTAATAATACCCGTACATATTTTGCCTGATCCTGAAATTTTGCAATTACAAATTCATCTAATTCCTGTATTTCATTTCCATTAAAATCTATCCATTCATAAAAACCTTTCCCAGGTTCTACCTCAATATAAATAAACTCCTGTTGTGGTAAATTTCCTGCCTGTGTTTCATATAAAGTTTGTAAAACAACCATATTATGCCAAAACCTTTGTCGGTAATTAACTCTTGAATTTAAAGATCTCTCATCATCTATATTTACATTTTTAACTGTTCTGTAATTCACAAACAAACCTAAATCTGTATTTTTATTTTGAATTAATTTAGATTTAATAAAAAAGGTATTCGCTTTGCTTACATTCTCTAATGTCCCAATACGTACACTATCGGTCGAACGGAAATTATAACCAACTTCAGCAAATATTTTTGTAGAATCACCAATGCCATAATAGCCCTCCACTTCTATATAACTATGACTAAGAATACTCGATCTTTCAGATAATTTATTTATAATATTATTATTCTCCATGTTAAATTTTACACCTACCCAACTCTTATTAAACTCATGTATCGCACCACTATACAATCTATAAAAAACTGTTTTATCTATTTGGTCATCACTATTTAAAACACTAAAATCAATTAACATTCTGGTATTTTTATAATATAGATTTGACCCTAGACTATGCTTACTACCTTTGTAATTATCACCAAAAATCAAATTTTCATAATTATAGTTTACAAATCCTATACTATCATTCAAAAATGAAAAACCACCTCGTAAAAATTGTTGTTTTTGTAAGGTTTGATCCCCTACATATTTAATATTCCAGTCTCGAGAAAACTCTATATTCCTGAATCTTTCTACTGTTTTGAAATTATCATCAATGTATTCATAATCAAGATTGCTTTTTAGTTTCCATTTTTTATCTAATATCAATTGCTGCCATGAGAGTTTAGATGCCAAACCTTTATTATTATCATTATCTAAATTTGAAAAAAGATTCTGGTCATTATCACTTAGGGCAATTTCAGAAGTTAAATTTGTTCTCTTGCTGGGATTGTATTTTAGATCTATCGTGAACATTTGCAATTTTTCAGGTGCAACTAACTGAATTACCGGTAAATACGAACCTTTTTTGACCTGATTTACTTCCGGAACATAAGCATAAACTCTACCTGATGCCAACGTAGTTTCAATAAAATAATCTCCCCTGTTTTCGCCAACATATGTGAAACTTACCTGATACAAATCATCATTAGGATCATTAGAAAAGACAAAAACTTCCTGATTATTGATTATCATTTTTTTGTACAAAATCTTATTTTCAGCATAAGCAACTGGAATTTCGGAAGAGGCTACCATCTTAGTTTTATCATCTCCCGCATTTGCCAAAATTTGCTTTTGCTCATCGGTAAGATCCTGATGAATTGTTATATTTTTTGAATCGGATTCATTAAAATACTTTATGCCAATTTTTAATTTATCCGATTTATACTCTGCACCATCAAAGGTTAAAAAACGTGTATAATTTCTATCTGCAATTTGATATTCAATTGTGATCCGTAAATTAGAATTAATAGCGTAAATAGTTGTAAATATAATTTCAGAAGTATTATAATCTATAGTATAATCAAAATTTTCTCCTCTTTTCAATAAAACTCCATTAGCATAAACCCGTTCACTTCCTGAAACCATTAAAATAAACTGTTCATTATTAGGACCCATTATTTTATAAGGTCCCTGATTACCATCAATACCAGTAAAATTAAAACTATGATACCTTCCTTTAACCATCGCTCCTGAAGCAAAAACGTTGGTTTCACCATCATTATGATCGATTTTGGCATTTACTGCAACACCTGATATTTTTTTATAGAAACGCATAAAATAACTATCCTTGTTTTGCAGATCAATATCACCCGCTGTCAACTTCCAGTTCTTGCTAAACAATTCGATAAAAACCTTGTCAAACTCATCAATTCGCTGTGTATAACCACCTTCCTGTAAAGGGATCTCATTATCCGTAATAGATGCTCTTATTCCAACATTTTTTGATAGATTCCCTTCTATTTGAAGATTAAAATTAGAATTTACAACAGCATCCTGATTATTCCCTATGGTGACCCCTCGGGATAGACTTCCACTGGTGTACAAACCATCAAATGGTTTTGTCGATTTATTTGTGTTCTTAGTTTGGTAGCTATACAATCTTGACTCATCCGTAATTTTTGAAACGATAAGCTCTTTATCAAATGCAGCATAATTTCGCGTTAAAAAATCAGGTAAATTCAAATACTCTACTTTGATTTCTTTGCCTTTGAAATCAGAATCTTTATTAAATATCAATTCCGATCTACTAAAATCAACTTTATAGAATATTAAATCAACCTCCTCATTTTGTGGATCATACACTTTAAAATAAAAAGAACTGATACTTAAAGTATCTATTTGAATAGTATCTGATACTACTGTAATTATTTTAGTTCTTACATTTTTAGGCTTATTCTGACCATAAATGGTCAACCCAAACAAAATGCAAATTATTACTAAAATATACTTCATAAAGATACTTGTTGAATAAACAAAAATAGAAGAAATAAATTAGGAAATGCACGAATGACAGATCAATTGATATTTTGAATTTTCCTTGTAATATGATGCATAAGCTATTAGGTATTCATTTACATAGAAACCAAAATATTTTGTAAAGAAAAGTACAAGTTTTTACTTTAAAATAAAGAGGTTTGATGTGTTGGATTTTCATGTTCTAATAACCATTTTTTCCTCCAAACTCCTCCTGCATAACCTGTTAATAAACCATCACTACCAATTACCCTGTGGCAGGGAATAATGATCCAAATTGGATTTTTACCATTTGCTGATGCTATAGCACGAATCGCTTTTGGTGCATTCATTTTATTGGACTGATCCTTATAACTTATTGTTTTACCATATGGAATTCCCTGAAGTTCTTTCCATACTTTTTTTTGAAAATCGGTTCCCTGTAGATTTAATTTGATATCAAAATCTGTTCTGCTATTTTGAAAATACTCTTTAAGCTGATCAACACATTCCTGTAAAGATTCAGGGATTGGCCCAATAAAATTTACACCCTCATCTATTACCGAAACAGAAATAATTCCATTGTCATCACCAACAATTTTAGCTATTCCTATAGGTGTTTTATAATAAGTGATATCCATTAAATTCTCTTTCAAATTGTTATATACCAAAAATATCTTTTGAGTTTTTAGTCGTAATCTTAGCAATTTCATTTACTGATATACCATAAATACCAAGCAGTTTTTCAACTACATTCAAAATATAACTACTTTCATTTCTTTTTCCTCTATAGGGTGTTGGAGCGAGATATGGTGCATCCGTTTCTAAAACAATATGTTTTAACGAAATTTTATTTAAAAACTGATCTATCTTACCATTTTTAAAAGTTACAACTCCTCCTATTCCAAGCTTCATGTTATATGAAATAGCCTGCTTTGCCTGTTCTAAATTTCCTGTAAAACAATGAAATATTCCGTAAAGACCATCAGCTTTCACCTCTTCTAAAATTTCAAATATTTCATCAAAAGCATCTCTACAATGAATTACAATAGGCAAATTCAGTTCTTTGGCCCATTCAATCTGCAATTTAAAAGCATCTTGTTGTTGTTGTAAAAAGCTTTTATCCCAATAAAGATCGATACCTATCTCTCCAACAGCATAAAATTTTCTTTTTTGCAGCATGTTTTTAACAATTTCTAACTCTTCTTTAAAATTTTCTTTTACATGTGTTGGATGTAAACCTGCCATTAAAAAAATATTTTCAGGAAATTGTTTTTCCAGATCAAACATGGCATTGTAATAAGTAGAATCAATTGCTGGAACAAAAAATCTGCTCACACCATTTTCTATGGCTTTTTGAACAATTTCATTTCTGTCATCATCAAATTGTTCACTATATAAATGGGCATGTGTATCTGTAATTATCATTTTACAAATATAAAATAGATCAAACAAAATTTACTGTTTGAGTCATAATTTTCAAAAAATTGTTTTGTTACTTAATTTATAATAATTGTGTTAAAAAAATAGGAAAACTACCTTCTAAAAATCTTATATTAGCAACCTTAATTAACTCAAAAGTAAAGAATATGAAAATATACCACAACCCAAGGTGTAGCAAAAGCAGACAAGGACTGGCCATTTTAAAGGATGCCAAAGTAGATTTTGAAATTATTGAATATTTAAAAACTCCTCCTACCGAAAAAGAGATCAAAGATATTTTAACTAAACTTCAAATTGAACCTATTGACCTTGTCAGAAAAAATGAAGCCATCTGGAAAGAAAATTACAAAGGAAAAGAGCTTAGCAGTGATCAAATTATCAAAGCAATGGCTGAAAATCCTAAATTAATTGAACGTCCAATCGTAATTCACAATAACAAAGCTGTTCTTGGTCGTCCACCCGAAAATATTTCCTCATTAATTTAATTTTATATCTGAATTCTGTAATAAATACAATTCAAATATCGTGGTAAACGGGTGTTTTTAAAAATACCTGAAAATTACTATTTTATATTATTTTGGAATATTATATATTTACTAAATTACATTTGTGCGAAATGAAATTACTTGGCATTATTATTTTTAGTTTTCTGTCATTAAGCATTTACAGTCAGAAAACTGATAATCAATTTTTGGTAATTGGCTCTGTATACGATGCAGAGACACATATCCCCTTGCAATTTGTTACCATTTCACTACAAGAAATTTCTACAAATGAAATCCTTGGTACAATCACCAATAAAAATGGAAAATTTGAATTTTATGTTCCTAAAGGTAAATATAATTGTATAGTAGAATCTCTATCTTTCAAACCTTTTAAAATCAATTTATTAGATGTGTGTCAGGATTATGAAGTTGGCAGAATAGAACTTAATCAAAACTATGAAAAGTTAGATGAAGTTGAAATTGTGGCAAAATCAAAATTGATGGATTATCAATTTTCGAAAAAAGTTTATCATGCATCAAAAGATATAGCCAATATAGGAGGCAATGCAATTACAGTAATAGAAAATACACCAACTATACGAATAAGCGAAGACGGCAAAATTACCATTCGTGGCAATTCAGCAATGGTCTTAGTTAATGGCAAACCTTATGGTGGTCAAAGAACTAATGCAGATATTTTGAGTTTAATACCAGCAAATTCTATTAAAAATATTGAAATATTAACGCGATCTGCAAAATATGATGCTGAAGGTGGTGGTGGAATAATAAACATTGTATTAAAAAAAGGAATAGCAGATGGTTATAACGGAACCATAGACATACATGGTGGTTATCCGGATAACAATGGAATCAATACATTTTTAAATTACAAATCAAAAACTATAAATTTATATTCTACTGCCAGTTTTAACCATCATGTAGATTTAAAAAACACAACAATAAAGCAAACTTTTTTAGATAACGACCAAAAACCAATTGGAAATTTTGATCAGGAAAGAGACGATTACCGCCAAAGAAACAGTATTCTTTTTAATATTGGTAGTGATTTTTTGATCGATGATAAAAATACGATAACTGCATCTCTTTTATTTTCTAATTCAAACAATAATTACAACTCTGAATTTGTGACGAATGATTATCACCCGGTTGATCAATTGACCAATACTTCCTACAGAGATGCTAAAGATAACAGTGACATATCTTTTATGGAAACTTATATTAGTTATACCACTAAATTCAAAGATAAAGAACATCAATTATCCTTTGATCTGAATTACAACAACCATCATTCAGAAAATAATACTACCATTAAAGATGAGCAAATTTACCCAAATAATAGTATTACAAATAAAGAATATAAAAAGGATGAAATAGTTGATAACTATTTTTTTCAAATTGATTACACCTATCCCTTTAAAAATAATTCAAAATTAAATGTAGGCCACAAATCAAACTTCAGAAACTATCAAAATGATTTTTTAGCAATTAATTTTAATCCTTCAACCCAATTAAATATTCCAATTGAAGGATACATCAATAAAATTGAATACAATGAAAATATTTATTCATTTTATGCTAATTATATTAAACAATTAAACAAATTTAGTTTTGAAATAGGTTTGAGAACTGAAACAACTGATACAGAAATCATAAAAAATTATCAAAATAAAAATACTGAGAATAACTACACTGATTTTGTACCAAATGCTACAATTGCCTATACCTTTGAAAATGGAAATAATATTTCAACTAGTTTTACAAGATTTATTGATAGACCAGGTATTTCTCAATTGAACCCATTTAATTCTTTTGTCAACCAACAATTTATTCGATCTGGAAATCCAACTTTAAATCCAAATTATACTAACTTTTTCGTAATTGAATTCAATCAGGAATTTGATAAATTATATATAAATACCGCCACTTATTACTCAAACTCAACAGATATATTTTTAGATATTTTAGAAAAAATAGATAAACAAACAGATGACGAATTTGATATTTATCACAGTTATCCCATAAATAACGGAACCTTAAACCGAGCAGGAATTGAATTAGCTATCACCTACAATCCTTCTAAAAAACTGAGGCTATATGGCTTTATAAGTCCGTATTATGCGAATCTATTAAATTCTTATGATCAACAATATGACTATGAAGATTTTAGGTGGTGGGGGCAAGCTTCTTTAGCATACAGAATGAATAACACTTTACGTTTTCAGATAAACTATGCTTACCAATCCCCTTTCCAAACTGCCTTAACAGGAATTAATAAATACCAATACACTAATTTTACTGCTAGTAAGGATCTGTTTGATAATAAAGCTACCCTAACTTTTAAAATGAGCGATGTTTTTCATACCCGAAAAGCAATATATTCATCAATAGAAGCAGATGCAATTACAAATAGAGAAGTGATTTTTAAAACAAGATATTTATTAACTTTTACCTACCGTTTCAATAAAGCAAGCAAACGAAATGCAAACAATAGATCCAAAGATATCAATAGAGATATTTTTGAAATAAAAGACAAACTGAAGTAAATAAAAAAAGACCGGTTAAAACCGATCTTTTTTTATATTCTATATATATGTTTTTATACTTTTTCTTTTTTAGCAGCTTTCTTTAGTTTCCAAATTTCTACTAAATTACCAAATAACCAATAAGGTACAACAAATGTTAGTAAAAATAACATTAACCAAAACCCCATTGTAAAAATGGCTAAAAAAACCAAATACCCTGAAAAAATACTAATATCCATAATTTTATTTCACTATTTATACTCGAATTCAAAAGTAATATATATTTTTAGAAATGCAATAGAATTAATATGTTTTTATTCTTTCTCCATCTTCATTTTTAAAATGTGACTAACTGACCTAAATTAAATAACTGTACTTACATTTAAAAACAAAAAATAAAATTTTAATAAATTAGTTTATAACATATTAAATGTTAGTGATTTATTCTTATTATTATAAAAACCTCCATAATTCTTAAAAAAGAGAGATACACCAAATTTTGATAGACCTATTTTTCTTATCTTAGCATTTCAATCTATGAACCCGTAAAAACACAATAAAATGAGTGAATTCTTTTATCAAGAGCCTTTCCCTATGGAGAAAGACGATACAGAATACCAACTAATAACTAAGGATTATATATCTGAGGTTGAATTTGATGGTCGTAAAATTTTAAAGATAGACCCTAAAGGATTGGAATTATTAGCTGAGACAGCTATGACCGATGTTTCATTCTTATTACGAAAAGCACATTTAGAGAAGCTTGCCAAAATTCTAGATGATCCTGAAGCAACGGATAATGACAAATTCGTAGCTTATGCCTTACTTAAAAACGCAGTAACTGCAGCCGAAGGTGTTCTCCCTTCTTGTCAGGATACTGGAACTGCCATTATCATGGGAAAAAAAGGTGAAGATGTTTACACAGGTGTAAATGATGCGGAATTCTTTTCAAAAGGTGTTTATAATACCTATAATAAACAGAATTTACGTTATTCGCAAATTGTTCCTTTTAGTATGTTAGAAGAAAAAAATTCAGGAACAAACTTACCTGCACAGATTGACTTATACGCTATTCAAGGAAATCAGTATAAGTTTTTATTTGTTGCCAAAGGTGGTGGATCTGCAAACAAAACTTATCTATATCAGCAAACTAAACAATTATTAACAGAAGAAAACTTAAAAAAATTTTTAAAGGAAAAATTGCGTGAGATTGGAACTGCAGCTTGTCCTCCCTACCACTTAGCCTTTGTAATTGGTGGTACTTCTGCCGAAAAAAATCTACAAACAGTTAAATATGCATCCGCAGGATATTTAGATAATCTACCAACTACCGGAAACGAAGGTGGACGTGCATTTCGCGATTTGAAGTGGGAAGAGAAAGTATTGAAAATGACTCAGGAATTGGGTATTGGTGCACAATATGGAGGGAAGTATTTTGCTCACGATGTTCGTGTAATTCGTCTCCCCCGCCATGCGGCTTCAAATCCTGTTGGAATGGGCGTTAGTTGTAGTGCCGACCGAAATATCAAAGCCAAAATTACTCCTGATGGAATTTTTGTGGAACAAATGGAAAAGAATCCAAAACGATTACTTCCTGAAACAGCTCCACATTTAATTCCTGCGGTAAAAATTGATTTGGACCAACCTATGAAAAATATTCTTGCCGAGTTGACCAAGCATCCAATTAAAACACGATTGAGCCTAACAGGTACTTTAATTGTAGCCCGTGATATGGCACATGCTCGTATTATGGAAATGCTAGAGAATGGCGAGGAAATGCCTAAATATTTCAAGAAGCATCCTGTATATTATGCGGGGCCTGCAAAAACACCAAAGGGAATGCCTTCAGGAAGTTTTGGACCAACCACTTCAAACCGAATGGACCCTTATGTTGGATCATTCCAGGCTAAAGGTGGAAGTATGGTAATGCTTGCCAAAGGGAACCGTACACCACAAGTAAAAGAAGCTTGTCAGAAATATGGTGGTTTCTATCTAGGCTCTATTGGTGGACCTGCCGCCCTATTGGCTAAGGAGAACATCCTTTCTATTGAAGTTTTAGATTTCCCAGAGTATGGTATGGAAGCTGTTCGTAAAATTAAAGTGAAGAATTTCCCTGCTTTTATCGTCACTGATGATAAAGGAAATGACTTCTTTGAGCAAATTTAAACTAATCTATTAGCCACAGATTTGCTAATAATTTTAAACAAACTATTTAAGTTGAAAGAGAGATCCAAAAGGATCTCTCTTTTTTGTTATTCTTTTATGTCATCCCTTTTAAAAACCATAAACCTAAAAATCAAATACTGTGCTAAAATATAAGTACTCATAATTACAACAGGATAAAAGGCTCTAGGTTCATGAAATTTATTTAAAGCGATCATACTGTCCGAAGCAATAAATAATATTGCACCAACCCATAAGATCAAATCAATTGTAGTCCTTTTGGTCACATAATTTAATGTTGCCACCAAACCAAAAATAGCAATAGTGACACCATAAATTATTACCGGATATAACATCTCTCCCAAATTCGGTTTTAACAAAACAATCAAATAAACTACATAGTTTGCAAACAAAAAAGCATATAAATACTTATGAAAATGAGACGGCTTTTGCATTTGTTTTACAATAATATATATGTAAAGAATTTGCGTGAGTAAAAATGCTGCTATTCCGTAAATAAACATACTATTTTTGTCTAGCAAAAATACATCTCCCAAAAAAGAAAAGGCAAGTGCTAGCATATACAAATTGTTTTTCTTGGCAGCCGAAAAATAATACAAAGCTATCAAACTCAACATAATCATTGGTTTAAATATGGTTTGAAGCATTGAATTATCCAGATAAACACCTGTTATTTCAATTATGGAAACAACAAAAAATAGTGCAGTTAACCCCTTTAATATACTATTTGATTGCATTGATTTTTATTTTTAAAATACTTGGAGGCAAAACTCCAAAAATAAACACTTATCATTACAAATATATCTTTAAAAAATATATTTCACTGTTTTTTTAATAGTAAAAAGTTTATTTGAATATTTATTATATGGTTTTTGTTAAAACAGGTTACAAATCTTAATCATTTTATATATACCTTTATCTTTCCTATCATAAAAATAATCTGAGATGCACATTTGCCAATATTGCAATAAAAAATCGTTCGCTACCAAGAAACTGGATCAAATAGAATTGGAAAAGCTTGGCAATAATTGCAATCAGGTAACATTCCTAAAAGGGGATAGAATTATGATACAGGATGCCTTGTCTCATAATATAGTTTTTATAGAAGGAGGACTAGTTAAAATTCATGCCAGCGGGCCTGAAAAAGAGCAAATATTAAAAATAGTAAAAGGACCTTCCTACCTTGGAATTCCCACAGTGATTGGTTCAAAAACCAATAAATTTTCAGCTACTGCTATTTCAAAAACCACAGCATGTTTTATTGATTTTGAGGTTTTTAAAGATTTTATTATACAGAATGGAGAGTTTGCTTATGAGATTATCATTGATCTGTGTAAAAATGAATTATTTAGTTATAAGAAATGTATCAATCAGGCACAGAAACAAGGACCGGGAAAAATTGCCGAAGCATTATTATACTTTTCCGAAATAATATTTGAGAATTCGAGTTTTAATTTACCACTAACAAGGTACGAACTGGGAAATCTTACCTGTACTTCAAGAGAAACTGTCTCAAGGATACTTTCAGATTTTTCAAATAATAAAATCATTGAGGTAAATAGTAAGAAAATATCTATTTTAAATAAAGAACAATTGGAAATTATATCAAAAAAAGGCTAACATCAAACTATTCCAAATTCCAGCAAGATTTTGCCTGACAGTAGATTATTGAAAAAAATGCAGTTACAAATAAAGCTATTCCTATTATACAATATACTGTACAAAAAAATGAGGTTTCAGCACCAAATGAATTAGCAACAATTCCAAAAAGTACTAGAAAAATAAAAATGCTCCATAAAGCCATTGGCAATAAAAAACCCAATCGCATAAAAAATTCTTTAGTTCTCATAATAACAGATTTAAATATTAAAATAAATCTAGTGACATCATCTAGACAGACAAATAATTTACAACCTAATCTTTATTAAATCAAATAATTACAGGTGATATGAAATAGCTTTTAATGTGATATGGCTCACAATAAAGATCCTAATAAAGCTAGTGTTTTGGTAGAATACAGGCTTTGCTAATTTTAATAAGTAAGGAGTCTAATCCAAATTCTAATGATTGTTGCATCACTTTTGAATCCTCTTTATGGCATTGTAAACAGGCACCAACTAAAAGAATTTGTTTCTGCTCTTCTATGGTAAATGGCCTAAAATCAGAACGTGTAGATACTATTTTATGAGGAGAAATCCCTAAAAACGGAATCCATGCATCTTCCGGCAATCCATCATTTGGATTATTGTCAAAATCTGCCTTAAAATTCCATTTGCCATATCCTTCTGAAACATCATACATTAATTTTCCATTGCCATAACCAATCGCTGCCGGATTGCTATGACATGATTTACAATCTCTAACTTCTTTTGAGATGGTATGAGGTGAATTGGGTGCATAAAGTCGGTGAAAAGAATTTTCTTTCTTACTGTTTGCATCAAAACTTTTATGGTCAATAGTTAAGATCATCCCCGGAATTGCCGGTTCAATCACTCTTCCTTCTTCATTTTCTCTAACTCCCATTGCCGGCATATCCGCATAAAATTCAAAAACATTTTCACTCCACTGACCAGTTACCTTTTTTTTATCTAACAGATCATAACCATCCTTATCATTTTTATCAAACTCATTATGACAACCTATACATCTTGGAGACCATTGTGCATGGCAGGTGGAACAGCTTACATTTTTATGTGCATGATCACGTGAACATGCATCGCTTTGTTTTTTAATAGAGTGTAATTTTTTATCTCCTTTCCCTATCAGATAAACTTCATTATTTTCATCCACAAAAGTGTTTACCAAAGGATGTCCGTCTTTTTTAACTGCAATCATTTTTTTATCCTTATGTTGATAATCTCTATGCAAAAAGACCAAAGAAGATTCAATATCTAAATCTTCATAAGCAATCGTGTTGGGTTCATCTTTAAAATGACAATCTGCACATTGCAGGGTTACTGCTTTTTCTTCGTGCAAATGATCTTTGCCATCACCCATTACTTCGTGTGAGCTATGACAATCCACACAAAGCAGACCTTTTGCATGATGTACATCTTCTCCTTCGTAACTATACACACGAAGGTCTTCCATTACTCTATAACCGCTCTTACCTTCAACATCTTTTTCATCTAATAAGGTTTCGTGCCAACCTTCATAATTTGTTGAGATCCTGCTAGATCTACTATGGCAACCAAAACAATGCTCATTGGAAACAAAAATATCAGTAGATGGATGTACTTTAGGAATTATTTTTTTACCTGATTTAATATACTTTTCAAGATCTTTTTCCGCTTGAACGGAATAGTTTAAATGACATGCATTACAACCTCCTCCTCTACTCAACTGATTAATCTTACCAAACTCACTTTTCTCTGCACCTAAATGGCAATTTGCACACATATCACGTAAATGTTTGTCGGCGCCTGAGTAACCAATTTCTGTAATATGATAATGATCATCTGGTGTATCAGCCTCTCCAAAAATAAATTTATCAACAGCAACCAAACCACTGTTTGTCGTCATTAATGAGTGCTTTATTTTATACAATTCATCTTTATGACACTTGCCACAGGTTTTATCGGCATCCGATAAATTGCCCGGAATCAATATCATATTCTTATGAGATATTTCCTTATCTCCTGATTTTGGATTTCCTAAATGACAACTTACACAACCTATATTTTCGGGGTTATGATACTTTGAAAACCCTCTATTATTTATATGACAATTCAAACAGGATTCCTTGCCATTTTCAATGGAAGAATATCCTTTATCATCCACTTTTTGATAGGAACCAAAATCAACCCTTTGGAGAATGACAAAACCAATAATTATCAGTGCAATTACAATAAAAGGTAAAGATTTTTTAAAAAGGGTCATTGGGTATATTTATAAAGCAAAACTACAATTATTTATTTTTCTTAGGTATCTTATTTTAAAAGCCAATATTAGTTAAATTTTCGAACTATTTGGTAATAGACAATTGGAATATTGTAATAAGAAGATATTCATCTGATAATTTTAAACTTATATTTTAAATATTTTAGCATATTTTTCAATCCCTTTTCAGGACGAAATAAAATTCTTGCTTTTTTATTGGTTGCTCCATCAGAGCTAACACTTACTTGATAGCTACCAAGACTGCCCAAACAAACTATAAAACCTCAAATACTTTTGAATGTTTTATAGTTATGACTTGTCAAATTTGTACCTATCAAAGATCATTTTGATTCGCACTCTTATCAAAAGAAGAAGTTTACGGGCATTCAAGAGCTAACTCTATAAATAATTTTATCAAAAAAATATTTATAATAAGTGTTAACTTTTTTTAGGACGGGACAGATAGTAAAAAGTAATTCTTAAAAGATGTCTTCAAAAGCCCTTATTTTTCAAGTGGTTTTATTTCGAGTCTTCTTGTGTATTTTTTATGACATAACTTAGTGACTAACGTAACAATGTGATTTAAGTCACCTTTTTAACCTTATAAGTATAATAGTTTTGCTGCGTTATCATTCTTAACAGATTTTTAACAAATTTGATTATATTTGAGAAACTAAAAATCAAAACCTAAAATTTAAACTTATGGTTAAATCACGGAGGTCATTTATAAAAATATCTGCTTTAGGAGCAAGTGGGGTAGCACTTACTCCGTTAGTATTTGGTTCAATAAATGAAAATTCTTTGTCAGATAATTTACTTGCAGAGGGCACAAAAAATCTAAAAAGAACAGCCACTTATTGTGAAGTTTGTTTTTGGAAATGTGCTGCCTGGGCATATACAGATGAAGATGGAAATGTTAAAAAGCTAATTGGTAATGAAAATGACCCTCATTGTAATGGTCGGCTTTGTCCAAGAGGTACAGGAGGTGTTGGTATGTATAATGACGAAGACAGACTTAAGACTCCATTAATAAGAACTACCATAAACGGCAAAGAAACATTTAGAGAAGCTAGTTGGGATGAAGCACTAAATTTAATTGCTTCAAAGTTCAAAACTATCAAAAAAGAATACGGTGCAGAATCCTTAGGATTACTTAAACACGGGTGTCCCGGTGCACATTTTAATCATTTATTTAGAGCTTTTGGTTCAGAAACAGATGCTGAACCTGCTTATGCACAATGTAGAGGACCACGTGAAACCGGTTTTGGATTAACCTTTGGTTCATGGGTAGGTTCACCAGAACCAACAGATATTAGAGATACCAAATGTTTGGTGCTGATAGGTTCTCATATTGGGGAAAATATGCACAATTCTCAGGTACAGGAAATGTCAGATGCCATAGATAATGGTGCTACCACCATCACCGTTGATCCAAGATTGTCAACCGCAGCAAGTAAATCAGATTATTGGCTACCAATTAAACCTTCAACAGATATTGCTTTATTACTGGCATGGATGCATGTTTTAATTTATGAAGAAATATATGATAAAGATTACGTTGAAAGATACGGATTAGGGTTTGATGAATTGAAAGAGCATGTTAAAAATTTCACCCCTGAATGGGCGTATGGTATCACTACCATCAAACCTGATCAAATTCGTAAAACCGCCAGAGAAATGGCTGCTGCTTCACCTGCTGTAATTATACATCCAGGTCGACATGTTGTTTGGTATGGAGATGACACGCAACGTGCAAGAGCAATGGCAATTTTAAATGGTTTATTAGGTTCTTGGGGAAGACGAGGCGGATTTTACTTTAAAGAAAAAATCAAAGTTCCCGATTTCCCACATCCACCCTATCCACATCCAAAATGGGGATGGAAAGAACTTGCTAAAAAATATCCTTTAGCCGAAATGGGTATCACAACTGAGCTGATCAGAGCTTCCATTCCTCATAAAGATAACAAATACTCTGTCAAAGCATGGATGGTTGCCGGAACAAACCTAATACAATCCATTCCTGATACCAAATTATTAAAAGAAGCAATGGATGCATTGGAATTTCTGGTTGTAATTGACACAATGCCTATGGATATCACAGGCTATGCTGATGTTGTTCTGCCGGAATGTACTTATTTGGAACGTTGTGATATATTACGCTCAGCAACCAACAGAGAGCCTTCTATTGCGCTTAGAATTCCTGCTGTAAAACCAAAATACAATTCTAAACCAGGTTGGTGGATAGCAAAAGAGATTGGATTACGCCTAGGTTTGGAAGAATATTTTAAATATGATGACTTAAAAGAAGTTATTGAATGGCAATTAAAAGAATTGGGAACTTCATTAGAAGAAATGAAAAAAATAGGGGTTAAAAAATTCCCGAGAAAATCAGGATCTATGTTCATAGAAGAAGGTGAACATCATGAGTTTGGAACCCAAAGCGGTAAAGTTGAATTTTACTCTGCAGAATTAGAAGAATTAGGTTTTGACCCAATGCCTGTTTATACATCACATGATCATCCTGAGCAAGGTTTTTACCGATTAAATTACGGACGTTCACCTATGCATACTTTTAGCAGAACGATAAACAATCCTAATTTAAATGATCTAATGGATGAAAATAAACTTTGGGTAAATCCTAAAGTTGCAAGAATTGAAGGGTTAATAAATGAACAGGAAGTTTGGTTGAAAAATCAAGATGGTGTAATTTCTGAATTTCCAATTAAAGTCAGGGTAACCGAACGAATCAGATGGGACTCTGTATATATGTATCACGGTTTTGGCCAGCATAATAAAAAATTGACAAGAGCTTATGGTAAAGGTGCCTGTGATACGCAGTTAATTACTAAAGTAGCTACAGATCCAATTATGGGTGGCTCAGCCATGCGAGGCAACTTTGTGAAGTTTATCACTACTAATCCACATAAAGATATTGAAGTATGAGATATGCAATGGTAATAGACACACTAAAATGTGTCGGATGCAGCGACTGCGTTGTTGCATGTCAAACTGAAAACAATGTCCCTATAGGATACTGTAGAGATTGGATAACCGAATCCGTTAGTGGTACCTATCCAACTTTGGAATTAGAATTAAAATCCGAACGATGTAATCATTGTAGTAATGCTCCTTGTGTTAGATGTTGTCCAACCGGTGCAAGCCATATTGTAGAAGGTGGTATTGTTAAAGTAACAGCAAATGAATGTATCGGGTGTGGTGCCTGTATAGAATCTTGCCCATATGATGCTCGTTACCAACATCCTGACGGACATGTTGATAAATGTACTTTTTGTCATCACAGACTAGAAAAAGGCCAATTACCTGCCTGCGTATCCGTTTGCCCAACAAAATGTATGTATTTTGGAGATCTTGATGATCCTACAAGTGAAGTCTCACAATTATTAAAATCAAGAAAGCATAAAGTATTGGCACCGGAAGCCGGAACAAAACCAAATGTTTATTATTTAATCAAGTAAAAATATTATCATGCAAGAAGAAATTTTTATAAGCGGAAGAAATATTCCAAATATAGATCCGGTTTTACAAGTCTGGCATTTTCCAATATCTCTTTATCTATTTTTAGGAGGAATGGCTGCAGGTATTATATTCTTTGCCTCTCTTTTTACCATAATGAAAAAGGAAAAAGATTTCCCTACAACTGTAAAAGGAGCTATGGTCGTTGCTGTTATTGCTATAAGTATTGGTTTAATGGCTTTAATGTATGATCTAACCCATATGCTTTACGCCTGGCAATTGTACACAACCATTAGACTTGAATCTCCAATGTCATGGGGAGCCTGGGTTTTATTAATTGTAAGTATTTTATCTTTTCTTTGGGTATTTAGTTATTCAACAGAGATATTCCCTAAATGGGACTGGAAATTTGATTGGCTTAAAAAATTTCAAGCCTATCTAATAAAAAACAGAAGAACAATGGCCATGATAATGCTACCATTAGCAATTATTTTAGGTATTTACACAGGTATTTTACTATCTGCATTTAATGCTAGACCACTGTGGAATAACCCTATTTTAGGACCCTTATTTTTAACTTCCGGGTTATCAACAGGGGCAGCAGCAATAATACTATTATCAAAGAATCACTTTGAAAAACACCTGATGACCAAAATTGATCTAGCGCTTATTATTCTTGAACTCGGTTTAATTATTCATATGCTTATGGGTATGTATGCCGGTTCAGCAGTACAATTAGAAGCAATGCAGGTTTTAGTAAATGGTGAATTTACAGTGATGTTCTTTGTATTTGTAGTCATACTGGGATTAATTTTCCCTGCAACATTAGAAGGTGCTGAATTAATGGGCTTTAAAGTTCCTTCTGTTATTCCTGCTTTATTAATTTTAATGGGTGGGTTAATTTTTAGAATGGTAATGGTAGAAGCCGGTCAAATAACAAGATATTAATATTATGAAAGGAAAGAAACAAAAAAATAGACATGTTTACTGGAATCCTTATTTTGGAGGGTTCTTGTTAGGGCTTTTAATAATTGCAACATTTTATCTCACTGGCAGAGGCTTAGGAGCCAGCGGTGCAGTTAAAAGTACTGTTGTTACAATGGTGAACACTGTTGCTCCTGCACATGCAGAAAATAATGCATATTATAGTAAGTTTATCAAAGAGGGTGAATCACCTATGAATAACTGGTTGGTTTTTGAAGCAATTGGGGTATTGTTAGGAGCTTTTTTATCAGGGGCATTAACCGGTAGATTAAAATTAAAAGTGCAACATTCCCCAAAAATTTCAGGCAGAAGAAGATTGATGTTTGCTTTAATGGGTGGATTATTGTTTGGATTAGGTGCTCAAATAGCAAGAGGATGTACGAGTGGTGCAGCATTAAGCGGTATGGCAGTTTTATCAGTAGGTGGATTTATTACTATGATATCCATCTTTGGTACAGGCTTTATAGTTGCATACTTTTTTAGAAAAAATTGGATTTAATAAACAAAAAATATAAATAATTATGGGACCATTAATTCCTAACGGACTAATTCCAGTAGAATGGAATTTTATAATAGCAATTTTAATTGGAATGGCTTTTGGATACATATTAGAAGCTTCCGGATTTTCATCTTCCAGAAAGTTAGCCGGTGTATTTTATGGCTATGATTTTGTAGTATTAAAAGTCTTTTTTACCTCAGCAGTAGTATCTGTTATTGGATTGTATTATATGGATTATCTAAACTTTGTAGATATTTCTCAACTCTACATTCAACCAACGTATTTGTGGGCTGCAATTATTGGTGGGATGATCATGGGAGTAGGATTTCTAGCCGGTGGGTTTTGCCCCGGCACAAGTTTCTGTGCAGCGGCAATTGGTAAAATAGATGCCATGGTATTTACATTAGGACTAGTCATAGGCATTTTTATATTTGCGGAAGCATTTAATTTTATTGAACCTCTTTTTAATGGCTCTAATTTAGGTCATATCACCATGGTTGATATTTTGAATATCTCTCCATACTGGATTATTTTAGTCTTTACGATCATAGCAATTATTTCTTTTGTTTTTTCTGACTGGGTTAGAAGTAAAGTTAAAAAAGTATTCTATTAAAATATTAAAGTTATGTCAAAACGTTATAAAACTAAAAAATTCATTGTTAATAGAGAATACCAAATATTGGCATTAATTCTTCTTTCATTAGCTGCAGGTTTGGTATTGTTACCAAAATACCAAAAAAATGAAGGTATCATACCGGAATTATTTGTTAAAAACGCAATAAGTTCAGAGCGATATATCCATACAGATCTATTGGCTGATAAATTGGTAAACGAAGATCCTTCCATTTTATTGATAGACACAAGATCGGAAAAAGAATTTAATGAATTTTCTTTACCAAATGCCATCAATATTCCATTAAAAAACTTATTGGATGATGATTATATCGGCTACATTGATCAGGATATTTATGATGTAATTCTGTTCTCAAATGATAGTTTTTATGCAGATCAGGCCTGGATGTTAGGAAATCGACTAGGTTTTAAAAATCTTTATGTTTTAAAAGGGGGTTTAAATGAATGGTTTAACACTATTATTAACCCGAAATATCCTGATGAAACCATGCCTAGAGAAGCTTTTGAATTATATGATTTCAGAAAAGCTGCCGGGATGTATTTTGGTGTAGGTGCTCCTAAGAACGAAAAGAAAAGTAAACCTACTAAAAAAGTGGTTCCTGTAAAGAAAAAGAAAAAAAGAGTAGCAGAAGGTGGCTGCTAAAAATTATAATTTCATTTTATGAAACATTAAATTATGAAAGAATTAGAAAGAACAAAAAGAGTTTCCATATCAGCCGTTTTATTTTTATTGGTAATATTGATAGGTTTTTTAACATTTAAAAAACCAAAATATGTTTTTGAAAAAGATACGGTTACTACACTCCAAAAAATAATTGAAAAGGATTATTTCTTATCCTTAGATGATTTTAAATCGATAGATCCTGCTCTATATGTTTTAATAGACATTAGGAGTAATTTTGAGTATGCTAAAGGACATATAAAAGATGCTATTAACATTTCTGCTCATCAAATTTTTTCTGATAATACTACAAAATTATTAAATAGTTTAAAAAATGAGGATAAAACAATTATTGTTTATGGCGAAAATCCTGATGAAGCTGATAGTGTCTGGATGTTACTTTATCAATTAGGTTATGAAAATGTGAAAATACTAAGTGTAGAAACTAAATATATAGATAGTGAATTTCAAGTTAAAAATTATGATCTGGAAAAACCTTCTGTTAACTATGCTCAAGTAATGGCAAAAGCACAAAGTTTTTCAGGTAATGTGAGTGAAACTAAAAAATCAGCTCCTAAAAAAGTTTTACCAAGACCTAAAAAGAAAAAAAGAGTAGCTGAAGGAGGTTGTTAGAAATTCTTATTGAGTTTATTTTAAGCTCTTATAAATTAAAAAATGCCTTATGAATTTTCATAAGGCATTTTTTATACAAAAACAAGAAACAAAAACCACAATTAAGTGTAAGTGTTTGGCAAAGTACACTACTTAATTTTTATCAATTTCCCAATTATACAAAAGCAGTTTTTCGATTTTATTTCCTTTATATTCCGGTTACCGGTTCAAGATATCATTAAACCAAACGTTAGATTTTATATTATTTACTTTGCTTTACAAAGCAAAAATACATCACAGCATGTTGAGCAGATTGGTGAGAATCTGTAAACAAATTAAATCCTTTAGATACCAAGTAGATAGCTGTTTTTTTAATTATAAATATGGTTAGCTGTCAGGTTGAGTGCAGTCGAAACCTCTATTTGACCTCTTATCATTCTCGACTACGCTAGAATTGACAATAGATTAAATATTATTCATCTGAATAATAATACTTTACAATAATATTTTGTAACTAATCAGTTTAGGAAAGTGACTACGTTATGAACAAATATTTTGGTTTGTTAACAGGGTTTTTTGGTTATTTTGAAAAAGGGGTTCTATTT
>JADGEA010000532.1 GCA_016744615.1 Flavobacteriaceae bacterium | reverse complement strand
TGATTCGTTTACAGGTTATGTAACTGATGATGATATTTATTGGGCAGACCGTAATTTTGCTGTAGGCAAGATTGGTGTAAATGATGTAAACAGAATTTTCACATCTTTTAAAACAGAGGATACAAATACAGATGTTAATGCAATAATTCCTGAGTGGTTTTTTGTTTCAGCATCATCAAATCCATTGTATGTAGCTGGATCTACTGATGATATAGCTATGGGAACTGGTTCTGGATACCATCATCAAATGACAAAAATCGGTAATGAATGGTGGATAAATAAGTTGCACGAAGGAGATGAAAAATTAGGACAGAGCGGTATTTGGAAAATAGTTAAAAATGCTGAAAAGGCTAGCGAAATTGCATTAGCAAGACCAGAGAATGCATTTCAACAAGTAGCTCACTCTTATGTATGGCTAGGACAAGAAGATGTTACGAAAAAGTCGCAAATACTTGATGAGTACTTTGTCTCTAGATTTGCTATTTATGATAATATCATTTATTTTTCTTGTGCTCTTAACAATGGAACCAAAAAAGCAGGAATATATAAATGTGGTATAGATGGTGATAACATTGTTCTTATTGAGCCTTTTGTAGAAAATGAAATACTATTTAGATCTCCATCTGGTTACTATTCTGATATAGTTATAGATGAAGATACTAAAACAGTGTATTGGACACAAAATAACGATGAAAAAAATAATCCTTCAGGTTTTTCCGGTATTAAATCTTATTCAATTGATACTGGTGAAGTGAAAGAAGAGGTAAGTATAGATAAGCCTCTTGGTTTAGCTTTGGCACCAGCATATATTGAGTAAATTATTATTTGATGTTAGTAAAAAATACTGTAGTTATATAATTGCAGTATTTTTTTTTAACATTAATCACCATTTTATGGTGTACTAAATACATGTAATATATTAGAAAACTTTTATCGGGAAATTGACACTTCTCATCTTGTATACTCTTGTAGTGGTCTAATAAACAGTACCCCACTCAAAATATTATATTAATATTACATATGTGTTACACTAACACAGGCTTATAAAACTATTAAACAATAAATATATTATTATGAAGAGAATTTTACTTTCAGTTGCAATTATTGCAACTAGTATCTCGGGTATAAATGCCCAATGT
>JADGEA010000271.1 GCA_016744615.1 Flavobacteriaceae bacterium | reverse complement strand
TTGGTACGTGTTACTTTGGTGATACGTAATGATGAACATCGGGCTAATAATCTAGCTAAGATGTTGGCAATAGCGTGTGTTATGGCTAAGGGTAATAGAGCAAATAGATGCAATAAGCATTTAATTATGAAAACTCGCATTATGGTGATTAATAATATCTATAATTAAGTTTAATTTAGCTGATATAAGTACAGCGAATTACGTGGATAAACGAGTTTATCATAGTTATTAGTTTATCTTCCTAATTGGTTGTACTGATATGACCTTGAAATATAGATAAGGTCGTTACTAATGACCTGTATCCTTTGGATATAAAATCTAATTTTCAATAATCTATCAATATGGAAAATATATGGCAACTAGTTTTTTTAATAATTTAGGTAAATATAGTTTTGCTACTTTGATGCTGTCTTTTTTGATGGCAGGCATCAGCTCTAACTTTGAGCGCAGGAACAAACCACACTTGTGGAATTAAGAAGAGTGATGACTCAGTTGTATGTTGGGGAAATAATGATAAGGGACAACTTGATGCACCTAGTGGTGAATTTTCTCAAATTAGTGCTGGAGATAATCGAAGCTGTGGGATTAAAACAGATGGTTCTGTTGTTTGTTGGGGTGAAAATTCTGATCAAGTAACATATTTAGATGATACTTATTCACAAATTTCTGTTTCCAACCATGATGTGTGCGGGATCAGAACTGACGGATATGTTATCTGTGTCAGAAACACATTTCCTAGCGGCACATTTTCTCAAGTATCTGTAGCTCAATATGGTCGAATTTGTGGAATTAAGATGGATGGTTCGGTAAGTTGCATAGGAAGTATGGGATCTAATCCCAATTTAAGTGGCATCTTTTCTCAAATCAATTCTGGTGGAGAAGAGAATCTATGTGGTATTAAAACAAACGGATCTGTTATATGTCATGATCGTCAAGATAGTTATGGTATACATTTAGTTCCAAGCGGAACTTTTTCCCAAGTAGAAGTTAGTTACTCTCACGCCTGCGGTCTCAAAACCGACAGTTCAGTAGTTTGTTGGGGTAACAATCATGGAATTCCTCCAAGTGACAAAACCTTTGTACAAGTTACTGCTGGCAATTATCACTCCCTCCTGTGGAATCAAAACAGACGGTTCCGTGGCATGTTGGGGCAGTGATAGTTCTGGACAAGCTACACCACCAGAAGATCTAATTCTTAAGATTCCACCAAAAGATGATAATGGTGGTGGAGATAATACTGAATGTCCCAAAAACGCAGTCTTTTCCATTAATGAAGAAACCCTAACATTACCAATGGTAGAAGTGCCATTAATCATGCCAATTGGCTTACAACCTACTGGTAAAGTTCAAGTTTATGAAGCTATATTTAAATTAGCTAATGGAAATAGCCAAGATAACTTTATGATTAGAAAACTTACTTTATTGGCTGATAAAGTTGAGAGCAATAAAACATGTAATTTAGCTAAATATTCTGTGGTTAAAGCAACACTTCATATTCCCTTTCTTGAAGTACCTACAGTTACTATGATAGGTGATCAAGTATTTGAAAGCGACGTTGAAATATATGAAATGGTCTTGAAATGGTTTAGTAATTCAGGAACCTTTGTGGTTCAACAATTTAATCAATTGGAACAATAGACTTCGTATCAGACCTGACAGGTTTTTAAAACCTGTCAGGTCTAACACCCTACTTACTTTTTGGATATTTCCTGAAAAATCCAATTAATTGTATTAAAAACCAATTGTAACTCAGTAGTGGCGGATATATATCTATATAGTACAACGAATTTACGGAATAAACGGATTTGTTTATTCCGTAAATTCGTTGTACTATTTAATAATAATAGAATAAATAACTTTCAACAATAATAACAATGGAAAACTACCATGCATAAACAAATCAAAAATATCCATTGGTTTATGTAAACTACCATCAAATAACATTCTTACTTTTTCAAATAAATGTGGTTCAGGAACAAAAGGTGCTAAACCTAATAACAGTGAACCAATAATTAACATCCCCCAAGGGAGCTTATTTAACCAAGACATATTTATTTAACCCTTTTAAAAATAGATAAAATTCGCGTTTTAAACCATTTGGTTTTAGATAACTTATCCTTACTAATATTCTGTCTTTCAGATAATTCTCTACAATAATCTTTCGCTGGAAATACCTTATAAAAAGTTTCCAAATCATTGCTTTGCAGTAAGGATAAAATGCTTTTCGCATTGTTTTTAAATTGCTTTCTTAATTTAGCATATTCATTTTCTTTAAAAAAAGTATAGCTATTTCTTGCACCAACTATCCCTAACACAATTGAATCTTTATGAGCATTTTTACAATCTACTAGACGTTCTATATACTGAAGCTTATTAAAGTCTTGCTGTTTATATTGATAATATTCTTCTAAATTATCAGGATGATATAAATAATTTTCTATGCTGTAATAATCTAATATCAATAAATTAGGATAAGTATTAGCAAGCAATTCTATTTCTTTATCGTTTAAAAAATCTCTATCAATTAATCCATAATAGTTCAAATTTTTAGCTTTAAAAAATACATCATTTTTATTCATTCCAACAAAAAAAATAGTATTTTCTATACCAAGACTATTATAAATAGGAGTATCAGTATTTTCAGAAAATACTATCCTTTTACCAGTCATGATTTTAGAGAAAAATTCTTGACTCACTGCAATTTCAAACACATCATAATTATTTTTTGCATGAGGAAATAAAATTTGCGGCTTATCAAAATCTAAATGATCAAAGTCAATTATTGTAGCCTGATTAAAATCATTAGCATAATCAATAAAACCCAGTGAATGGCTAGCTGTCCATAATTGACAGCCATCTGGTAGCCAATTTTCAACAATTTCTTTTAATAAATTATATTGGCATTTAGTATTCAAATGTAAATCAATCTCATCAAGATAATAAATAGTATCTTGATATAAATGTTTTCTACTTAATAGATTGATTAAAATATTAAAAACTTCTTTTTCACCATTACCAAGATAATTATAATGAATTTTAGAATCACCTTTTTTAAACAAAATCGTTGCGACTTTATTATCTAATGGTGGAATCAATTCAAGTAACGATAATTGAGTTTCTTCACTTTCTCCAAAAATTCTTATAAAAGCATCATTAATAGGATTAATATATTGTTCAACAATTTTAATTGAATGTTTTTTATTGATAAATACATCTTTTAAAATTAATTCAGCAATTTGTTCAAGATCATTTTCAAAACGCTTATCTCTTTCAATATAACTTCTTGGGCGATCAAAGTCTTTTTTGAAATTAATTGGACTAACTTCTCCAAGTGATTTTCTTAATAATTTAGGTATTTGTCTTAAACTACTTCTACCATAAAAAGCAGTTGAGCTTAAATTCTCTGTATTATTTTGATAATCACTAAATTCTATTTTAATCTGAAAATCTTGATCTAATTGTTTGCGATAATAATTTGAATCTAAACTAGTATTGTCTTTAAATTTGGATGATATAGCTTCAAAGGCATCAAAGATACAAGACTTACCACTACCATTCGCACCGATCAATAGTATTAATTTAGGAACAATAGTTTGATCACTAAGATCAATACTAAGATTAGTAAATCTTTTAAAATTAGTTAATTGTAATTTGTTAATAAACATTAACTTTAGCGCGATTATCCCACATCTGTTGCGCTAACTCTAGTGCCTCATCAACACTAGCCGCTTTTTCCATTAATCTTAAAGCTATTGCTGTGGTTCCCACAATGGCAGCTTGAGCATATTCATCTTCAATTTCTCCACGCCATAAGCTTACTAAACGTTTAGGTTCTAATATTGGTTCTTTGACATGGCGTTTTTTAAATAATGGAGGCCACATTTCATCAGAAAGTTCACCATTATGGACGCTTTGTACTAAACATTCCATATCTGGATTACGCTCAATCTCGCCACCTTCTCCCTTCATAACAGCTAGGTGAGGCATATTTAGCAATAAAGCCGCTTCTTGGTGAACTGGACTATAACCCGGATGGAAAATACCTTGAATAACATAAGCTGCATTCAATGGATTTATCATACGCGCCAAAGTATGCACCGGCGAACGTAAACCCATTAATGAACGCATTTCAATAATTTCATGTAATTTAGGACTAAGATATTCTAGCGGCAAATAACTAAAATTTGTTTGTTCTAATTGTTCAGACGCTTGCTCAAATGAAGTAGCATAGTCAATATTCAAATATGACAA
>JADGEA010000531.1 GCA_016744615.1 Flavobacteriaceae bacterium | reverse complement strand
TTGCTCTTTCCTTTGAGATTATTGCTCTATTTTTTTGCTGTTCTTTATAATCTTTTGGCCTTTTACCTTTTGGTCTAAAGTCCGTTTTTATAGAGTTTTCGCTAACGAAGTTTCTGTTTTTATTAGTTGCATATATCGTATCTGCCCCTAAAGTTTTAACTTTTATTTTAGTCAATTGTTGTGCTTTACAAACAGTGTTTTCAAGTTCAACTCCTTCATTAAAAGCATCAAAACTTATACGCTGAATAAAGTTTACCCCATCTATTTGAAGCTTGTTTAATTTTACTCCAAATTCTACTTTTTTTATTTCCTTGCCTCTGACTATTGGGCGAAGATAATATTTAGAGATACTTACTATTCTGTTCTTTGGGTATTCGCCAGTGGAGAATAGATGCTGCTGTTGTTCATATATTTTTGATATTGTCTCTCTTCTTTTGGCATACAATTTAGGCATTTCAAAATCATACGAAAACTCTATTTTATCTAACTCTCCATTTATTTTATTAAGCAAATGTAGCAAGGATCTAGTTAGTGATTTTCTCTTGCTCTTGGTTTTTCTACGCATTTTACTATAGTTCAAATTCCTTTTTTTCCATTTTAGGAATTTTGTTCTAGGTAGTTTTATTCCTAAATATTTACAGATCTTTCGCATTTGTTTGTGGCTCCATTCAACTGCCTCCCAAAGTAGTTTCTGGTCTGTTGGATATCTAACCTCACTCTCATAACAAGTAGCATCCGTAAATATTGATGACTTGTAATTCATGTAATCTGACCAATGAGAAGCAAGTATTTTCTCATGTTTTGATATGTCCAAATTACCAGCTAGGTCACATCGTATTTGGCTTACTATTTTATAATTCGTAAGACGGGTATAGCCTAAGTTTATATCACAGAAAAATTGATAATCAATATTTGAGTTAAGTTGCTCGATCAGTTTTCTATCTGATACTTGTGAATAGTTTTTAAGAAACATCAATCCAAGTTTCCCTTGGGCGCTAAAAAAATTATTAGGCCCTTTTTCTGATTCTTTTAATTTAAATGATTGGGATAGTTCTTTCCAAGGAATTCCTAAATATATCTTTCCAAGATCACTCTGCAAAAAACGGTTGTAATAACTATCAAAATCTTCTGAAGGATTGAAAAGT
>JADGEA010000056.1 GCA_016744615.1 Flavobacteriaceae bacterium | reverse complement strand
TAAATTAAGCAGTGATGCAAAAACCAGATTACAAACCATGGTGGAAACCAATGATGGCTTTAAAATAGCTGAAGTGGATCTAAAATTAAGAGGTCCTGGAGATTTGATGGGAACGCAACAAAGTGGCGTGCTTAATTTGAGAATTGCTGATATTATAAAGGATTCCATGTTGTTACAAAAAGCAAGAAGTGTTGCAATAGAAGTCTTAAAGAATGACCCAAATCTGTCAAAAACAGAAAATAGAAATATATACAACACCTATATTCAAATAACAAAAAACAAGAATATTTGGGCAAATATTAGTTAAATTTATATTTAAACCATAAATGATTTATATTTGTTAGAAAATGAAAACTTAATAATCCATGATTAGAAAAATACTTTTTACTTTTTTATTTTTATTCCTTTCTGTACCTGTTTTTAGTCAGAATGATTCCATTTCTGATATGAAACCTAAAGAAAAGAAAAAGCTTTTAAAAAAGAAAAAAAAAGTTATTTATAATGACTCTATACTTTTATCAAATAATGATCTTTTGGTTGGTGAAATAAAGAAACTGGATAAAAGTGTAATCACTTTAAAAACAAAATATAGTGATTCTGACTTTAAAATAAAATGGCAAAAGGTAGTAAGTATCAAAAGTGATCGAATTTTTATCATCGCCATGAATAATGGAGTGAGATTAAACAGTACAATCAACAGTATTGAAAATAAAAAAGGTATAGTTAACCTTGATTCAGGAGTAAATTCCTTTGAAGAAAATTTGATTGATGTAATTTATTTAGAACCTATTGGAAGAAATTTTTTAAGTAGGCTAACCGTTGACGTTGATTTTGGGTTAACAATGGCAAAAGCTAATAATTTAAAACAAATTACTTCAAATATCAGCGGAACCTATTTAGCTAACAAATGGAAAGCCAATGGATTCTATAAAATAGTTTTAAGCCGTCAGAATGGAGCTGCAGACATAAACAGAATGGATGGTGAATTAACTGGCAACTATTTTTTAAGAAATAATTGGTTTTTACAATTGGGAGGTGTTTACTTATCCAATGATGAGCAAAAACTAAAATTGAGATCAACTTATAAGGCAGGTGCTGGATATTATTTTGTTCATAGTAACAGAATGTCACTTGGAACCGGTGCTGGTTTGGCATGGACAACAGAGAATTTTATTGATAATACATCAGACAAAGCAAGTGGAGAATTATATTTAGCAGTTGGGTTTAACAAATATGATATTGGAGATCTTAGTTTACTAACATCGGCCATTCTCTATCCAAGTGTTACTGAAAAAGGAAGATATAGAGCTGATATAAATTTCGATATGAAATACGACCTCCCCTTAGACCTATACATTAAAATGAGTTTAACATACAATTGGGATAACCAACCTATTGAAGGTGCTTCAGCCGAAGATTATGTTTTTACAACTTCTTTTGGCTGGGAGTTTAACTGATACTTACTGTTTGATCTCTGTTAGTACTTTGTCTGTTTTTAAATTGGTGATCATTGCATCTTTTTCACCTAAATATCTTCTGCTTCCCAAATAATGTTTAGTATTTGATTTGTCGTAATATTCAGAGTTAGGATCAATGGAACTCAACCTTACTTGCATAGATTCATGGATAAAATCTCCTTTTCCATTACCTAACCAAATTCCAACATGTGTAGTTCTTTGCCTTGTGCTATCAGTAGCTTTTTTACCAAAAAACATTAGGTCTCCTTTTTGAAGATTTTCAAATTTTAGAGTTGGGTCTATATTTAACCCCGCATTAATCTGCTGAGATGCATCGCGAGGGATAATAAATCCATTCATTAAGTATACAGTTTTTGTTAAACCGCTACAATCCATTCCTTTGGTAGATGTTCCTCCCCATAAATACGGTGTTCCCATAAAATCAAGAGCATATTTCTCTATTAATTCACCAGATGGTTTTACCTTTTTAATCCAGTGATCATATAGATCACTTTCAGACTTTTTTACAAAAGCAATTCTTCCATCAGGATACGCTACCTTGTAAAAATCTCCATCATCTGATAAATATTTGATCTGAGCACCTAAAACGAGATCACTTACTTTTCTTGCATCTTGATTTTTATCTTTATAAGAATAGCCCCATGTTTTAGTGAAAATTATCTTTGGTACATTATTCCATTCCAAGTATTCTTTCTCATTCATCAATTGCACACCACCATGATCCACCCATGAAATATATGCATCAGGTGTTTGTACTAAACAAAAAGCACCCTTTATTTTTAATACTTTTAAGCCCATTCCTAAAAGAGCCTGTGTTGCCAGTTCACCTGAATGTCTGCTTTGTGAACGAATATTAGCAACGGAATTATTAACAACTGCATATTTAGTTTCTCCAACGCTTGCATTTGGCAACATAACAATACTATCAATAAATTTTACATTTTGATCTGATAATTTTTGTTTTAATTCAGCTACAGCTTTTGGCTGATCGGAATCTCCTTTTAGCAGAATCGTACCGTCAACTGAAGATACTATAATATTGAATAAAGCTACTCTTTTATCGGGTGCATATTCTTTTTCTATACTATCTCTAAGATCAATTAAACTGGAAATATCTGATTTTGGTTCTTTATTACAAGAATAAATCACTATAAAAAAAACACTAATCAAGAGAAATTTAGATATATACTTCATAATAGATAAAATTTAAATTTTGGCATTAAATTCGTTCCTGAACCCATTTTTGCAAATCGTAAAAATTTTGTGGAGCAACTCCATGTCCGACAGGATATTCCTGATACGAATTTTTAATTCCCAAAGCATTTAAAAACTCTGGCGTTTTTCTTGCCCATACCACAGGAATCACCTGGTCTTCTGATCCATGAGAGACAAAGAAATCTAAATTATTAAAGTTATTTTCTTTAAAACCATCCTGTAATAATTGTTGATTTACATATCCGCTTAAAGCGACAACATGCTGTACTTTATCAGGATAATTCAATGCATAAGCAATACTTAAAATAGTGCCCTGACTAAAGCCGAAAAGAAAAATATTACTTGTATTTACTTTGAACTCTTTTTTTACTTCACTGATAAAAGTATCGATTTTTTCAAGAGATGCTTTTGCTTCTGTAGTATCTGAAAAATTAGCTGAATCTTCGCTAAAACGAATCGAATACCAGGCATAGGATCCCATGCCTAAAGTCAGGGGAGCTTTTGCACTTATGATCAATAACTCATCTGGCAATTCATCGGCAAATGAAAAAAGATCCTGTTCATTGCTTCCATAACCATGTAACATGATCATCAAAGGTGGGTTTTCAATATTCTTTTTCGGATATCGAACCAAATAATCTAAGGAAAGTTCAGACATAAATACAATATGCTTATTAAATTAAAGATGAGTTTTCTTACTAATAATTGATGATTTGAATAAATATATTTGGTTATCCAATACTTTTAAACCATTCCTGAAATTGATCTCCCAAAAGAGGAATTCTTTTTTCTTCGCCTTGTACTGCACTAATAATTCCAATAATGCTTAATACCATTACTCCAATTGATAAAATAGAACCAACAATACCAAGGCTTATATAATTTCTAAGTATAGAAATGGCAACTCCTAATAAGGCTATTCCAACTGCTTGTCTGATATGAAAAGAAGCAAAAGAGTTCTTTTTATTTTGGTTCATAATGTAGGCAATGATAGTTCCTATAAAAGTAATATAACTAATTATTGCAATGGTTTTTCCTTCTTGTACTGTTCCTATATTCATTTTGAGAGGTTTAATTAATTTATTATTATTTTATTATTTGCTACAATTCCATATACAAAACCTTTTAATTCTTTCCCTAAAAAGGCTGAGTTTTTAGATTTTGAAAGAATATTCTCTTCCTTAAAGGTATATTTGAAATCAGGATTAAACAAAGACAAATTTGCCTTTTCTCCTTTTTCGATCTTATATATTGGCAAACCAAATCTTTTTCTTGGATTTTCTGTGATATTACGAATAAAATCATCCAGATCCATAACAGATAGAACGCTTCCAAAAAAACTTTCTAATCCTATAGTTCCATACATTCCATTTGTAAATTCTACATTCTTATTTTCAATATCTATCGGATTATGATCACTTACAATCATATCAATAGTGCCATCTTTTACTCCTTTTATCATTTTTTTTGTATCTGATTTGGATCGTAAAGGAGGTTTTACTTTATAATTCGTATCAAAAGATTCAATTTCTTCATCTGTTAAAACCAAATGATGTGCAGATACACTACAAGTAACATCCAGTCCTTTTTTCTTGGCTTCTTTAACCAGTTTCACAGCTTTGCCAGTTGAAATGGTAGGGATATGAAGTTTACCACCAGTATATTCCAATAAAAACAGATCACGTGCAATTCTTAACTCTTCTGCAAGTCCCGGAATGGAATCCAAACCCAAACGGGTAGTATTTTCACTTTCATTTACAAATCCAATAGTAGCAATACTATCATCCTGTGGAAAACCCATGATCAGTCCATTAAAATTTTGAGCATATAACAGAGCAATCTTCATTAAATTGGCATTGCTTACAGAATGATTATAATCACCAAAAGCAATAGCTCCTGAGTTTTTCATATCGTAAAGTTCTGCCATTTCTTTACCTTGTGATCCCTTAGTAAGATTAGCTATAGGATAAAGGTCAACTATGGAATCTGCACCTTTTCTTGTCAAAAACTCAACTGCAGATTTATTATCAATATAGGGCTTGGCATTTGGATTTAAAGTGATTCCTGTAAATCCACTTTTGGCTGCAACCTCCAAACCGTGATCAATATTCTCTCTTTCTTCATACCCGGGTTCTCCTAAAGAAACACTGGCATCAAACCATCCATTAGAAATATGTAAATTTTCTAAAACAATTTCTTTAAACTTTTTTAGATTAGAGATTTTGTTTGCAATTTTTGTAATGATCCCGTTTTCAATTAAAACATCTTTTGTAAGTTGGTGAAAACTCGAATTTTTATCAATAATCTTAGCAGATTTTATAAGTACATTCACTTGAAAAGAATTTATATTAAAGCATCTGTTTAATTGCTTTTAATTTTTAAGGAATTTTTGTATTACAACTTCAATTCCAAAAAATACCAAGGCAAAAATAATAAATAATTGCCACAAACTTCGATTTTTATTTTCCTCATTTATTTGAGACAATACTTTATCAACCGAATTAGAATAATGAACATTTTGCCTATTCATCAAATAATTATCTAACTGGTAATAAGACAAATCACTTTCATTTCGATTATAATTAAAAGAAACACTTCGATAATCAACTGAATTATTTGTTATTTTATAAAGCCCAGCTTTTACAGGTTTTTCTTCCGTTTGTATCTTTACAAAATCTGATGTCTTACTTTGCAAAGGAATAAAATCTAGCTCTTCATTTTGCAAATGAAAAACCGCATCACTTTTATGATCATTTTTAAAATCTATCTCATTTTTTTTTCCAACGATATAATACAAATTCTTTTGATTGGAATTATGCAAGCTAAAATTGTAAAAAACTGGTACTACAAGTGGAGAATTAATGAAATTTGTGATTTCAGGATCTAAAGAGGAACTAAACCAGTATATTTTTTGATCATTCTTATTAATTTCTGTAAGAAAATCATGACCATCACTTCGTTTTAACAAGGAGGTTCTTAAAAAAAAGTGATTTGGATAATACTGTTTAACCATTGGATATTGAAAATTATCCGTTTTCTTCTCAAAAACATTTTTAAAAAACGGATGGTTATAGTTTATCTTATTGATATAAATTTTAGAATTGATTGGCTTTTCTACCTTCCCTATTTGCAAAGTGGTCAATAATTGATTATAAGTTTGTAAATCAATATCTTTTGAGGGTATGATAACCAGATTCCCTTTAAACCCTTTAAGGTTTTGGATCATAATATTTGAAAACGATTGTAATTCGTTGAGAATAATTAGCCTTTGCTTTGAAAATAAACTATAATCAATGGATTTGATATTTGTTGATGTCATAACAAATTCATCTTCTGTATATATTTTTGATAAAAAATTATTATTACTACCAATTACCAAAACAGGTGTTTTTTCCTTTTTAAGGGTATTAAAAAATAAAATATTATCAAATTTTAATCTATTGTCTTCCAGGGTAATATTTCCAAAAAATTCATCTCTATATGGAATAATGAATTCCACAGTTTTATATTTATTTTCATCAAGAGTTATGGTAGATTTTCCAAAAAGAGTATCATTGATAAACAGAGAAACACTTAAATTATCAACTGTCATTTCATGACTTTTAATCATTGCATTTATCTTAGCATTTTCATGATTCTTATCATTGATCCAAACACTATCTAAAGAAATATTTCCCCTTTGAACAGGTAAGGTCTGTATAAAATAATAGTTAATCAAACTATCTAGTTTCAGCTCCTGGATATCTAGTTTATTTTTCTGAAAATCAGAAATAACAATAATATGAGCTGGCTTTTTTATTTTATTATTCCTCAAATTATCAATTTGAAGCAAAACAGTCTTTAATTCCTTTTTAACAGGATGATAATCAATTTGTAAAAGATCATTTCTCTTTATATTTTTATAAACATGATCATTTGTAATGACCGTAATTTCATTTAATCTGTTATCCAGTTTCGTAAGTAGGTCATTCTTTGCTCTTTGCAATAATTCACCTTTTTCTCCTTTAGCCTTCATACTAAAGGAATTATCAAGATAAATATAAGTTTCCTTGTGCTGTAAAGCATTCTTCTTTTTCAAATACGGCTGTGCAAAAGCAATAATCAAACAAGCTAACAACAACAACCTTGTTAGCAATAAAAGTAGTTTCTTAAGTCGGGAACTTTTACGGGTTTGCTGCTTAATTTCTTTAAGCAGTTTTACATTTGTAAATGCAACTTTTTCAAATCTTTGAAGCTGAAATAAGTGTATTATTACAGGAATAATTAATAAAAACAGGAAGTATAAAATTTCAGGATTTTTAAATAGCATTATTCCGAGTAACAATTTCTCAAAAGTAATCATTAATTTAAGGAGTATTTAAACATTTTTAAAAAATATCGGTTCAACCTGACTCTTGGAGGATTACTTACCTTCCAAGGTTCGTGATTTTTAATTTTATTTCTCATCTTTTCAAAATCGAAATTCAATATTTAAAAATAAAATACTACATTTCAATCCTTAATCAATTCCAGTAAATGAATCCATCAGAACTTAAAGAATTTTTAGACCTAAAAGTAGAGCAATACAACAACCCTAAATTTATTGAAAGTGATCCTATTCAAATTCCACATCAGTTTTCGGCTAAAGAAGATATAGAAATAGCTGGTTTTCTAACCGCAACCATTGCTTGGGGTAAGAGAAAAATGATCATTAGCAATGCCAATAAAATAATGAATTTTATGGGTAATTCTCCCTATGATTTTATGATGAATCACAGAGAAAATGATCTTAAAAGCATTCAAGGTTCTATTCATAGAACATTCAATACTATTGATTTTCAATTTTTTATTAAATCACTTCAAAATCTCTATAAAAATCATAATGGACTGGAATCTATTTTTGCAAAATATGCTCAAAAAGATTCACTACAAACGGCAATTCACGAGTTTAAAAAGATCTTTTTTGAAATAGAACATCCAATCAGAACACAAAAACACATATCCGATCCATTAAAGAATTCCGCTGCAAAGCGTATCAATATGTACCTAAGATGGATGATCAGAAATGACAATACCGGCGTTGATTTTGGTATATGGAAATCATTATCCCCATCTCAATTATCTTGTCCTCTTGATGTACATTCAGGTAATGTCGCTCGAAAATTAGGCTTGATTCATCGCAAACAAAATGATGCCAAGGCATTGTTGGAATTAGATACTAATCTCAGAAAACTAGACCCAAAAGATCCGATAAAATATGATTTTGCACTTTTTGGATTGGGAATTTTTGAAGGGTTTTAAAACACCAACAAAACAATTTTAAATTTTGAATGTTAAATTTTAATTTAACCTATCTTTGCAAAACTTTAATTTAAATCCAATAAGCCTTGAAAACACAGCCAAAAAAACAAGAAATGCGTTTACACAGAACTTTAGTTTATGCAGTAATCAATGCCTTGGATAAGATTTTTAACGAAAATGAATATGCTGATAAGGTAGTACAAAAAACCTTGAAAATTGACAAACGCTGGGGAGTTAGAGATCGCAAATTCATTGCAGAAACCCTTTATGAAATGGTTCGTTATAAACGTTTGTATAATGAAATTTCAGGAACCAAAGACCATTACACAAGAGAAAATCTCTGGAAAAACTTCGCAGCCTGGGCTGTTTTAAAAGGTTATAAATTACCAGATGACTGGCACCAATTGGCAGGTACTCCTGTAAGAAGGATCAAAGGTAAGTTTGACGAAATTCAAAAAGACAGAAAGATAAGAGAATCTATTCCCGATTGGATGGATGAAATTTGCGTAAAAGAATTGGGAGAAGCGAAATGGGAAAAGGAATTACATGTACTTAACCAGCAGGCAAGAGTTATTTTACGTGTAAATACATTAAAAACAAACAGACTACAACTTCAAAAACTTTTACTGGAAGAAGGTATTGAAACTGAATTTATACCAGATCAACCAGATGCTCTGGTTTTGACAGAACGTAAAAATGTTTTTATGACCGATATCTTTAAAAAGGGATTGTTTGAAGTACAGGACGCCTCCTCTCAATTGGTTGCACCTTTTTTAGATGTTAAACCCGGACAAAGAGTTATTGATACTTGTGCAGGTGCTGGTGGAAAAACTTTACATCTGGCATCCTTAATGGAAAATAAAGGGCAAATCATTGCATTGGATATTTACGACCATAAATTAAAAGAACTTAAAAAAAGAGCCAAAAGAGATGGTGCTCATAATATTGAAACCCGCCCCATTGCAAGTTCAAAAACCATCAAAAAACTAAAAAATTCTGCAGATAGGGTTTTGATTGACGCTCCATGTAGTGGTTTAGGTGTTTTAAAAAGAAATCCTGACAGCAAATGGAAAATGCAACCTGAATTTATTGACAGAATCAAAGAAACACAAGCCGAAATTTTAGATAATTATTCAGGATTAGTAAAAAAAGGCGGAAAACTGGTTTATGCCACCTGCTCTATTTTACCTTCAGAAAATGAAAAACAGGTAGAATTATTTTTGGCAAACCACCCTGAATTTAAACTGATCAAAGACCAAAAAGTATCTCCATTAGAAAGTGGTTTTGATGGGTTTTATATGGCTTTGATGGAAAAAATTGATGATAAAAATTAAAAGAGTTTAACCACCCCACCTTTTAGGCGTCCCTCCTTAAAAGGATGGAAACATGTTATGGCCATTCCTATTCATTAGTAATCATTTTTTCTCTTTTGATATTATTTGGTTAATTGCTAAACGTATCTAAAATAACATTGATTATTAATTCAGGTTGTTCAAAAACCATTTTATTTTCAAATCTCAATACTTTTATCCCATATCCATTTAATTTTTGATCTCTTAATGCATCTTTATTCTCTGAAATTGGATTGCTATGAACTTCCCCATCTAATTCAATTACTAACTTCTCACTAGGGCTGTAAAATCAACGATCATATGATCAATACTATGCTGTCTCCTGATTTTCTACCAAAGAGCTGCTTTCCTTTGATAATTATCCACAATCTAGCTTCTGCAGGAGTTAAATTATTTCTGAATTCTTTTCTGATTTTTTTTTAAGATACTTACTATTGAAATCGGATTTATTATTCATGAGTTTTTTAACATTCTGTGACTCACATTTTCATAAACATTGTGAAAAACTCTCCTCCTTTTTCAAGGAGGAGTACTCGACTGAAAGGAGAGAGAGGTGGTTATTTCTTTATTAATCCATATATATGGGTTTTGTCAATAATTATATTCTAACATTTTATCAATTTTATCAACAATCAAGACAATTATACTAAGCTAAATAAGTAAATTTGAATTTTTAAAAATCTAATCATAATTTTATAAAAAATGATCTATTTTTTCGCTAAAGACAACACTATTTTTGCAGTATCTAAACAAACAGAAATCTGTGATACGACTATAAAAAAACTTATCTGGCTTTTTGGAAATGCAAAACTGTTACAAGAAAATAAATTAACTGGATTTTTTGTTGGCCCACGAAAAGAAATGATCACTCCATGGAGTACCAATGCTGTAGAGATCACACAAAATATGGGGATTTCAGATATTAGTCGTATTGAAGAATTCTTTCTAAAAGATTCTGAAAAAGTAACATTTGATCCAATGATTCAGCATTTTTATAAAAAAATAGATCAGAATATATTTGATGTACATATTGAGCCAGAACCAATTTTGGAGATTGATGATATTACAGCCTATAACCAAAAAGAAGGGTTGGCTTTAAATGGTGAGGAAATTGAATATTTAGAAAAATTATCAAAAAAATTAAAAAGAAAACCAACCGATTCCGAAATATTTGGTTTTTCCCAAGTAAATTCAGAACATTGCCGACATAAAATTTTTAATGGAACTTTTGTAATCGATGGTAAAGAAAAACCAAATACTTTGTTTGGTATGATTCGCAAAACTTCTAATGAAAATCCGAATACCATTGTTTCGGCTTACAAAGACAATGTAGCATTTATTGAAGGGCCGGTAATTGAACAATTTGCCCCAAAAACAGCAGATAAACCCGATTTTTACCAAAAGAAAAATTTTAATTCAGTAATATCAATAAAAGCGGAAACCCATAATTTCCCCACTACTGTGGAACCATTTAATGGTGCAGCAACAGGAGCTGGTGGCGAGATAAGAGACAGACTTGCAGGTGGAAAAGGTTCTTTGCCTTTGGCAGGAACTGCAGTTTATATGACTCCTTATTCCCGATTAGAAGATAACCGTTCATGGGAAAATATGCAGGAAAGAGATTGGCTTTATCAAACTCCCATTGAATTACTAATCAAAGCATCTAACGGAGCTTCTGATTTTGGAAATAAATTTGGGCAACCATTGATCTCTGGATCTGTTTTAACTTTTGAACATGAAGAACATCAGCGAAAGCTTGGATATGATAAAGTGATTATGATGGCAGGTGGAATTGGTTACGGTAAAAAAGAAGATAGTTTAAAAGACAAACCAACCAAAGATGATGCAATAGTTCTTTTAGGAGGTGATAATTATCGAATTGGTATGGGAGGAGCCGCTGTTTCATCAGCCGATACAGGAGAATTTAATACTGCTATTACTTTAAATGCCGTTCAACGTTCAAATCCTGAAATGCAAAAACGAACTGCAAATACCATTAGAGCAATGGTGGAAAGTGAAGAGAATAAAATTATTTCTATTCACGATCATGGTGCAGGTGGACATTTAAACTGTTTATCAGAATTGGTAGAAGAAACCGGAGGTGAGATCAATTTAGATGCTCTACCAATTGGAGACAAAACACTCTCCGCAAAGGAAATTATTGGTAATGAATCTCAGGAAAGAATGGGGTTGGTTATACATCCAAAAGATATGGATTTTTTACACAAAATCGCAGACAGAGAACGCTCTCCAATCTATGAAGTAGGAAAAGTGACCAGTGATTTCAGGTTTTCTTTTAAATCAGAAAAAACAGGTAAAACCCCAATGGATTTTGATCTGATGGATATGTTTGGCAGTTCGCCACACACTTATATGCGTGATATTGAATTAATAAGAAACTATCATAAGGTTGAATATTCAGCAAAAGAAATATATAAATATGTAAGTCAGGTTCTACAATTAGAAGCAGTAGCATCTAAAGACTGGTTAACTAATAAAGTTGACCGTTGTGTTGGTGGTAAAGTAGCGAAGCAACAATGTGCAGGAGCTTTACAATTACCATTAAATGACGTTGGAGTAATGGCTCTAGATTATAAAGGTTTAAAAGGCATTGCAACTTCCATAGGTCACGCACCGGCAAGTGCCTTGATTGATGAAAGAGCAGGTTCAAAAAATTCTATTGCAGAAGCTTTGACCAATATTATCTGGGCTCCTTTAGAGGAAGGTTTAAAATCAGTTTCCTTATCTGCCAATTGGATGTGGCCTTGTAGAAATGAAGGAGAAGATGCCAGATTGTACAATGCAGTGGAAGAAGTTTCGAAATTTGCAATTGATCTGGGAATCAATGTTCCTACAGGAAAAGATTCCTTATCTATGAAGCAAAAATATGCCAATGATGAGGTTATTTCTCCAGGAACTGTAATTATTTCTGCTGCCGGACAATGTTCAGATGTCACAAAAGTGATAGAACCTGTTTTAAAATTGGTAGAGAATAATGCTATTTACTATATCGGTCTTTCTAAAGATGATTTTAAACTGGGCGGTTCTACTTTTGCACAAATAAGAAACAAAATCGGTGCAGAAACACCAACTATATCAGATAACAATTATTTTAAAGATACATTTAACACGATTCAAAATTTGATCAAAAATAATTTGATTCTTGCTGGTCACGATATTTCTGCGGGGGGTATGATTACTACCCTATTGGAAATGTGTTTTGCAGAAAATAATCTGGGTGCAAAAATTGACCTGAGCAGTATAGAAGAAAAAGATATTATAAAAGTTCTTTTTGCTGAAAATAGTGGAATTATTATCCAAACAAATAAAGCTACTGAAGTTGAAAAAGTTTTAAATAAAAATAATATTGTTTATCATGCTATTGGTAACGCTGTTGCGGATGGTAAATTAGATATCACCAACCTTGATTTACAATTCAATATTGAAGAGTATAGAGATTTTTGGTTTAAAACCTCTTACCTGCTCGATCAAAAACAAACCGCTAATGACAAAGCAACAGATCGTTTTAAAAATTACAAAATACAGCCTTTACACTTTGAATTCCCTAAACACTTTACCGGACTTCTCGACTCCGATCGAAGTGACAAAAAACGACCAAAAGCGGCTATCATTCGTGAAAAAGGTTCAAATAGTGAACGTGAGATGGCGAATGCTATGTATTTAGCGGGTTTTGATGTAAAAGATGTGCATATGACTGATTTGATCAGCGGCAGAGAGAATTTAGAAGAAATTCAATTTATTGGTGCTGTTGGTGGATTTTCAAATTCAGATGTTTTAGGATCGGCAAAAGGATGGGCTGGAGCATTTTTATACAATGGAAAAGCGAATAAAGCTTTAAAGAATTTCTTTGACAGAGAAGACACATTATCCGTTGGAATTTGCAATGGCTGTCAGTTATTTGTTGAACTGGAAATGATCAATCCAGATCATGATAAGAAACCAAAAATGCTACACAATGATTCGCAAAAACACGAAAGCGGATTTACATCTGTTAAAATTCAGGAAAATAATTCTGTGATGTTATCAAGTTTGGTGGGAAGTACTTTAGGAGTTTGGATCTCGCATGGTGAAGGAAAATTTAGTTTCCCTTATGGAGAAGATAAATACAACATCATAGCCAAATACGGCTACGATCAATATCCTGCTAATCCAAATGGATCTGACTTTAACACAGCAATGATGGCTAGTGATAACGGACGTCATTTGGTGATGATGCCACATATCGAACGTTCTACTTTTCAGTGGAACTGGGCAAATTATCCGGAAGGAAGAAAAGATGAAGTGAGTCCGTGGTTAGAAGCATTTGTAAATGCAAGAAAGTGGATTGAAAATAAATAAATTAATAAAGGGTATTAAACCAATACCCCGCTAAAAAAGTAGAATTAGTTCGACTAACTAAAAAATTGAAATTATTTTTTTTTAGAGTCTCACAAATAAAAATATTATGAAAAAAATCTTAAAAATTACAGGACTTGTTTTCTTAATTGCAATAATTATTGGAGCTGTATATGTATTTGTTGTCTATACAAAACGTTCAAATATTGTTAAAGAAAACTATGCATTATTAGGTGAGGTAGCAGGCATAATAAATTTAGATGGTAAAACCTATAGAGATCTAAACAAAAATGGGAAACTCGACATTTATGAAGATACCAGAGCAAATATAAATGATCGGGTTGATGATCTTGTAAGTCAGATGAATATGGAAGAAAAAGCTGGCACTATGTTCATCACTATGATTGGGATGACCAAAGAAGGTGAACCTTTAGATATGCCCTTTATTTCAACCAATACAATGGAAATGGCATTTTCATTTATGTTACCTCCAAGCTCTGAAATGATTGCTTTAAAGAAAATGAACAGCTTTAATATTGTGCATTCATACAATGCTGATATTCTTGCCAGATTTAATAATAATATCCAAAAATTGGCTGAGCGAACACGGCTGGGTATTCCAATTACGATAGCAACGGATCCCAGACATGGTACACAAAATAATCCCGGTGCAGCAATATTCACACCTTCATTCTCACAATGGCCTTCATCACTTGGTTTAGCTGCAACCAGAGATACTTTACTCGTTCGTGAATTTGGTGATATTGCAAGGCAAGAATATAATGCCATTGGAATAAAACTGGCATTACACCCAATGGCTGATTTGGCAACAGAACCCAGATGGGGAAGATCTAATGGCACTTTTGGTGAAGATGCAAATTTATCTGCTATTATAACAAAAGCTTATGTATTGGGTTTTCAAGGAGATTCGTTAAATAGTTCAAGTGTAGCATGTATGACCAAACATTTTTCGGGTGGTGGTCCTCAAAAAGATGGTGAAGACCCTCATTTCCCTTATGGAAAAGAACAGGTTTATCCTGGTAAAAACTTTGATTATCATATAATTCCATTCATAAAAGGGGCATTTCCTGCAAAAACTGCTCAAATAATGCCTTATTATGGTATTCCTATGGATCAAACGGATGAAAATGTAGCCTTTGCCTTTAACAAAACAATCATTACTAAAATATTAAGAGATTCTCTAAAATTTGACGGTGTTGTATGTACCGATTGGAATATTATTTCTAATACTAAAATGGGAGAAGCCAGAGCTTGGGGTGTAGAAGATCTAACTCCAATACAAAGAGTAAAAAAAGTGATTGATGCAGGTTGTGATCAATTTGGAGGCGAGATGATTCCCGGACTAATTATAGATTTGGTGAAATCGGGACAAATTTCAGAAGAACGAATTGACCAATCTGTAAAAAGGATTCTTAAAGATAGGTTTATTTTAGGTCTTTTTGATGATCCTTATGTAGATGAAGAAGAAGCTTTAAAGATTACCGGGAAAAGTGAATTTATAACAAAAGGTAAAGAAGCCCAGGCAAAATCAACTGTTTTATTAAAAAATAAAAGCTTACTTCCTTTAGCTGAAGGAACTAAAATTTATACGGATGGTATGATCGATCCTGAGCTTATCAATAAATACGGACAGGTGGTTGATGATATTGATAAGGCAGATATTGTTTTAACACGTATTCGGACTCCTTTTGATGAAAGAAGCGACTTTTTTTTAGAACGGTTTTTTCATCAGGGAAGACTCTATTATAATGAAGAGGAAAAGAAAAAGATCTTTGAACTGATTGATAAAAAACCTACTTTGGTTGTTGTGAATTTAGAACGTCCCGCAATTCTTACGGAAATTAATGAAAAATGTGATGCTTTGATGGCTGATTTTGGGACTTCGGATGAAGTATTGGTAGAAATCATTTTTGGCAAAATAAAACCATCTGGTAAATTACCTTTTGAATTACCATCTACTTGGGAAGCTGTTCAAAAACAACTGGAAGATGTACCTTATGATTCTGAAAATCCACTTTACAAATTTGGTGACGGGATTTCATATGAATAAATCTATAAATCACGGAGTGAACCTATCCAATATGAAAATATTCACTCCGTGATTTTATATTTTACCTTAACTCCGCACTAAATAAATGAGCAAAAGTTCCTTGTAATTTTTTCATAATCTTATCAATTTGCTTATCGTTTAAAGTTTTATTTTCATCTTGTAAAACAAAACTTAAAGCATAGGATTTTTTACCATTTGGTAATTTATCTCCGGTGTAAACATCAAAAAGATCTACTTCTTTTAATAACTTCTTTTCACTTTGAAAAGCTGCATTGTAAAGATCTACAAACTTAACATCATCATTTAACAACAATGCCAAATCACGTTTTACTTCAGGATATTTTGGTAAAGGTTTTACTTTAATAACCTTTTTACCCGTATGTTCCAATACATTATTCCAGTTAAAATCTGCAAACAACACCTCTTGTTTTATTCCAAATTCATTTAAAATTTCAGACTTCACTGTACCAAACTCTACTAATTTAATTTTCCCCAAACTCAATCCAATAGCTTCTGAAAATAAATCATTTTTAACGTTTGTATACTTTACCTTATTGATACCCAATCTTTCCAACAAAGATTTGATCATTCCTTTAAGATAAAAAATATCAGAACTGGTATTACTAACTTTCCAGTTGTCTTTATCTCTTGCTCCCGTAATTATTATTGACAAATGCTTTTTCTCTGTATAACCACTTTCATATTTATGATAAGTATTACCAAATTCAAAGAATTTTAATCTGTTATTTTTTCTGTTTATGTTATATGCAACTGCTTCTAAATTCCCGAAAAGCATAGATTGACGCATTACACAAAGATCATTGCTTAAGGCATTTAGCATAGATACATTTTGATTTGCATTTAACATTTCAGACCTATTAATATACTCCGGCTTGGTCAAAGAGTTTGCCATAGTTTCTTTTAAACCATTTGCTACTAATAAATTAGCTGCTATATTTTCTATTTTTTCCGGACTTAAATGATTAGAACTCGCAACAGATGTATTTATTTTTTGAGGAATTTCAATATTATTATAACCATAAACCCTTAAAATCTCTTCAACAATGTCTGCTTCTCTGGTAACATCCACACGATAAGAAGGAATGGTCAATCCCAGTCCTGATGCAGTTTGGTTATTAATTTTAATATCCAATGATGCCAAAATATTCTTAATGGTATCGGTTGGTATTTCCTCACCTATTAATCTGTACACTTTATCATAAGAAATATGTACCTGAAAATCTTCTATTTTATCAGGATAGATATCTGTTATTTCAGAAACTATTTTACCGCCTGCAATTTCTTTGATCCATATTGCTGCTCTCTTTAAAGCGTAAACAGCTGTTTCAGGATTAATTCCTCTTTCAAATCTAAAAGAAGCATCCGTATTTAAAGCATGACGTTTTGCAGTTTTACGAATAGAAACCGGATTAAAATAGGCACTTTCTAAAAATATACTTGTTGTGGTTTCAGACACACCAGAATTCTCACCACCAAAAACACCTGCAATACACATTGGATTGCTTTCACCATCACAAATCATGATATCATCCTTATGCAACTCTCTTTCAACTCCATCAAGGGTTGTGAATTTTGTACCTGTTGGTAAGTTCTTCACCAATACTTTATTCCCTTTGATTTTATTTGCATCAAAAGCATGTAATGGCTGACCCAAACCATGAAGAATAAAATTGGTTATATCTACCACATTGTTAATTGGAGTTAAACCAATTGATCTTAATTTATGCTGTAGCCATTCAGGTGATTCTACAATTTTTAAATCTGTAATGGTTAATCCTGTATATCTAGGAACCAGTTTATTATCTTCAACTTCAATACCTATTTTATAGGTTCGCTCATCAATATGAAAATCACCAACAGATGGTGTATTCAATTTTTTATTGATCTCTTCCTGCTGCAATAATCCTGCATACAAATCACGAGCAACGCCTAAATGGCTCATTGCATCTGCTCTATTAGGAGTTAAACCTATTTCAAAAATCTGATCGTTACAAATATCAAACAATTCAGAAGCAGACGTACCAACTTCTACCTTTTCATCTAAAACCATGATTCCGTCATGACTTGTTCCAAGCCCTAATTCATCTTCGGCACAGATCATTCCAAAACTTTCTTCCCCTCTTATCTTCCCTTTTTTAATAGTAAAACCTTCTCCTTTATCATCATATAGAATTGTTCCAATGGTTGCAACCGGAACTTTTTGCCCTTTAGCAACGTTTGGCGCTCCACAAACAATTTGTACGGGTTCACCATTTCCAAGGTCAACTGTAGTAACTTTTAATCTATCAGCATTTGTATGTTGCTCGCAACTAAGAACTTCACCAACCACTACTCCTTTTAAGCTTCCTTTAACAGATTCAAATGTTTCAATCCCTTCCACTTCAAGCCCTAGATCGGTTAAAATCTTACCAATTTTCTCTACCTCAAGGTCAATATTTAAAAATTCTTTTAACCAATTATATGAAATTTTCATCTCTATTTATTTTTGAGCAGCAAAGATATACAATTGTGTGAAGTTGTGATAAAAACAACAATAAGAAATTTATGAATTTTGTTTTATCACATTTAATTATTATTTTGCACAGATAATAAAACAATAAAATATGACAACTGATATCAAACGACTCTTTGACTTTCCTCTTTACCAACTTAAAACTTATAATTTAGAGAAGGCTTTTGTTTCCAAAAGCAGTGGTGAATGGGTTGCAACCTCTTCAAAAGAATTTATTGAACAAGCAAATAAAATAAGCAGAGGTTTATTGAGATTGGGAGTTAAAAAAGGTGATAAAATTGCCATTATTTCTACAACAAACAGAACTGAGTGGAATATTATGGATATAGGTATGTTGCAAATTGGTGTAACTACCATTCCTATGTATCCAACCATCTCAAAAGAAGATTATAAGTATATCTTTAATCATGCCGAAGTAAACTATTGTTTTTTATCAGATGAAGTATTGTTTAAAAAAGCAAATGCCGTTAAGAATGAGGTGACTACTTTAAAAGAGATCTATTCATTTGATACTATTTCCGGGTGTAAAAACTGGGAGGAAATTTTAAAACTTGGTGAAGATGACAGCAATCAAAAAGATGTTGAAAAAAGAATGGATATTGTAAATGAAAATGATACTGCTACCATTATTTACACTTCCGGAACAACAGGAGTACCAAAAGGTGTAATGCTTTCGCATAAAAATATTGTTAGTAATGTGATTGATAGTAATTCTCGTATTCCGTTTGGTGATGGAGATAATAAGGTGATTAGTTTTTTACCAGTTTGTCATGTGTTTGAAAGAATGCTTCACTATTTATATATTCATAATGGATTAACTATTTATTTTGCTGAATCGATTGAAAAAATTGGTGAAAACTTAAAAGAGGTACAACCAAATTTAATGACTGTTGTTCCACGTCTGGTTGAAAAAATCTATGATGGTATCATTGCTAAAGGTACTGAATTAACGGGTATTAAAAAACAATTATTCTTTTGGGCAGTTGGTCTGGGTCTAAAATATGAGCCATACGGAGCAAATGGGTGGTGGTATGAACAACAATTGGCTCTTGCTAATAAACTTATCTTTAGCAAATGGAGAGAAGCATTGGGCGGAAACATAAATACTATGGTATCTGGTAGTGCTGCGTTACAACCGAGATTGACCAGGGTTTTTGCAGCTGCAGGTATGCAGATTATGGAAGGTTACGGATTAACGGAAACATCTCCAGTGATATCTGTAAACATGTATAAAGACAAGATGTTCAAGGTTGGTACAGTTGGCAACGCAATTGCTAATGTTAAAATCAAAATAGCCAACGATGGTGAAATCTTGGTAAAAGGACCCAATGTGATGCAAGGCTATTACAAAAATCCTATACTTACTACTGAAGTAATGACGGGTGACTATTTCCATACAGGTGACAAAGGAGAAATTGATGAAGAAGGGTTTTTAAAAATAACTGGTAGAAAAAAAGAAATTTTTAAAACTTCAGGAGGTAAATATATCTCACCAGCATTGTTAGAAAATGAAATGAAAGAATCTAAGTTTATAGAACAGATTCTTGTTATTGGCGAAGGCCAAAAAATGGCAGCTGCTTTGGTTCAACCAAACTTTACCTTTTTAAGAGGATGGGTAGAAAGAAAGAATATTAATGTTGGAAATTCATTAGAAGATATGGCTAATAATCAAAGAATTAAAGACAGGATCATGCAAGAAATTAATGAAGGAAACAAACATTTTGGTAAATGGGAAACTATTAAAAAAATCGAACTGACTCCGGATGAATGGACCGTTGACAATGATCTTCTTACTCCTACTTTTAAACCAAAACGTATTGAAATTATTAAAAAATACAAACATCTTTATGATAATATTTATCAATAATTCTTAAATTTGGCATTTAATCTTTAATTCAGTTAATGGAACACTTTATTGTATCCGCAAGGAAATACAGACCACAGATTTTTGATGATGTTGTTGGCCAACAGGCAATAACAAATACGCTTGAAAATGCGATCAAAAGCAATCATTTAGCGCAGGCATTGCTATTTACCGGCCCCAGAGGTGTTGGTAAAACTACCTGTGCAAGAATTCTTGCTAAAAGAATCAATGAAGAAAGTTCAGAAGAAAAGATTGAAAATGAAGACTTTGCCTTTAATATTTTTGAGTTGGATGCTGCTTCCAATAACTCGGTTGACGATATTAGAAATTTAACCGATCAAGTAAGAATCCCTCCTCAAACTGGTAAATACAAAGTTTATATTATTGATGAGGTTCATATGCTGTCACAATCGGCTTTTAACGCCTTTTTAAAAACTTTGGAAGAACCACCGGCTCATGCTATTTTCATTCTTGCTACTACTGAAAAACATAAAATAATCCCGACTATTTTATCTCGTTGTCAGATATTTGATTTTAAACGAATTGGGGTTTCTGACATTAAAAATTACTTACATAAGATTGCAAAAGAAGAAGGTGTAATTGCAGATGATGATGCATTGCATATTATTGCTCAAAAAGCAGATGGTGCTTTAAGAGATGCACTTTCTATTTTTGATAGAGTAGTAAGTTTTTCAGGTACAAATCTGACCCGCTTGGCGGTTACCGAAAATTTAAACGTCTTGGATTATGATGTTTATTTTAAGATTACCAATTTGTTGACCGAGAATAATATTCCACAAGTTCTTATACAGTACAATTCAGTTTTAGACCGTGGATTTGATGGTCATCATTTTATTAGTGGTCTTGCTTCTCATTTTAGAGACCTTCTGGTCTCAAAAGATCAGGCAACCATTGAATTACTAGAAGTTGGAGATAGTGCAAAAAAGCAATATTTAAATCAATCTCAAAAAGCAGATTTAAGATTTTTATTAAAAGCAATTGATTTGGCTAATGAATGTGATCTCAAATATAAATTGAGTAAAAACCAAAGACTGTTGGTTGAATTAACCTTAATGAAAATTGCATCCATCACTTTTGATGGCAAAAAAAAAATCTGATAGATTTATAATTCCTGCTTCCTACTTTGCTGCAACCATTGTTGAAGA
>JADGEA010000055.1:15274-21340 GCA_016744615.1 Flavobacteriaceae bacterium | reverse complement strand
TAAGACCTAATAGAAAAAATGAACGAAAACATCGACAAAAGAAACCTTATAGCATGAATTACAAACGATTATGATGATTTACTAACTAAACGACATTGGTTAATGAGTATATATTTTAAGTATGAATCTATATACTTGACCTCTATAAATACTTCTATTTTCTATTATTTCTATTTTGTTTTCGCTGCTCCTTTTCTAATTTTCTTTGTGTTTTTTGTTCTTCTTTTCTGGCTTTCTTTTGTTCAGAAGTTAGGTGGAGATCCACAATCTGACCTTCATATTCTAAGGCCTCTTTATCTATTGCTGATATATTGGTTTTTTCCTCTTCAGCTTTTTGCTGAGCGTATTTAGTAATCTCTTCCTCACTAATCCAACCGCCTCCTAACGATTTATACAAACCTACATAGGCATTTAACAATCTTTGGTAATTATCTGAATAAGAAAGTCTTGCATCAAATTCCTGACGCTGATTTTCGATAACTTCCAAATAACTTGTTACACCCTGATAATATCTTTCTCTAGACAAATAACTTGCATTACTAGCAGCCTCCAACATCATATTATTGGCAATTAGCTCTTCTTTTAATGTAGAAAGCTCCACCAATGAATTATCTACTTCCATCAGGGCTGTTAATACTGTATTTTCATAAGACAGTAAAGATTGTTTTGCTTTTTCTCTTTCCATATCAACTCGCCTTACATTCTTGCCCCACTCAAACAGCGGCCCTAACAAACTTGCTCCGGCACTCCATCCCAAACCATTGGAAATCAAACTAGACATTTCAGAACTACCAACTCCTAAAAGTCCAGTTAAACTTATCGATGGAAACCGCATTGCCTGAGCAACACCTACTTTTGCAAGTTGCGAATGATAAAATTGTTCTGATTGTAGGATATCCGGACGCCTTTGTAAGATCTCAGAAGGTATTCCTGTAGGAATATCACCAGGCAGCTCATATTCCTGCAAAGATTTTAAAGTAGGAATCCTGTTAGGGGTTTTACCAAGTAAAATACTTAAATTATGTTCTGTAAAAGCAATTAACCTTTTAAACTGAGGAATTGCTACCTGTGAAACGGCTTTTTGAATTTGAGCTTGATTTACGTCAATAATATGTGTATAACCATTATCAAATCTTGCCTGAATAATTTGTAAAGTACTATCTCGTAAAGCCAAAGTACTTTCAGATATTTGTAAACGAGCTTTATAATCAATCAATTGAAAATAATTGGTTGCGACTTCACTTATTAAGGCAATTTCAACAGCTCTTTTCCCATAAAATGATGCCAAAAGATCTGCCTGAGCTGATTCCGTACTTCTTCTGAATTTTCCCCAAAAATCAAGTTCCCAGTTCATAACAGCTGAAGCTCCATAAGATTGAAATGAATTATCAGAAGGTATATTCAATGGCATATTGGTTGCTCCTGCATTTCCCTGTATGCCAAATTTCGGCCCAAAATCAGCCTTATTGTATCCTACATTTGCTCTTGCTTGTTCAATTCTACTTGCGGCAATCAGTACATTTTTATTCTCATTTAAAGCAATAACAATTAATGTATCCAACACTGGATCATTAAATATTTTCCACCATTTTAAATTTATAATACTATCCGTTTTATTAGATGTAAATCTAAAATTTTGCGATGTTTGATCTTCTGGTTTTTGAAAATTTGGACCAACTGCACATGCCTGTAACAATAATGCAAATATCAAAAACAGCATATATTTATTTAGATTCTTTTTCATACTCTACTGTTTTGAAGATTCTAATTCTATTAATTTTTCCTGATCTCTTTTCTTTTCATATCCTGCAATCTTACCAATAAAAACAAAAAGCATCGGATACATAAAAACTCCTAAAAATGTGGCTAATGACATTCCTCCTAAAAGTGCCATTCCCATAACTTTTCTAGCTTCAGCTCCAGATCCTGATGCAACTACTAATGGAAAAACTCCTAAAATAAATGAGAAGGCAGTCATTAATATAGGTCTAAATCTAGATCTCGCAGCGGCCATTGCCGCATCAAATAGACTCAATCCTTTTTTAAATTCGTCATTAGCAAACTCCACAATTAAGATGGCATTTTTAGCTGCCATCCCAATTAACATTACAAAAGATACTTGTGCAAAAATATTATTTTCAAAAGTTGGACTGATTAACCTTCCAACCCATAGCGCAAATAAGGCTCCAAAAATGGCAAATGGTGTTCCCATTAAAATGGCAAATGGTAAAGACCAACTTTCATATTGCGCTGCTAAAATTAAGAATACAAACACCAAAGAGAATGTTAAGATAACCCCTAAAGATCCGGATGCTTTTTCTTCTTGAAAAGACATCGCATTCCAAGTGTAACCCATATCAGCAGGCAATACTTCTGCAGCTACTTCTTTTAAAGCATTACGTGCATCATCTGATGTAAATCCTTCAGCAGGAGTTCCTGTAACCTCAACAGAACGATATAAATTAAAACGGGTAGTATAATCTGGTCCTGAAATAGGTTCTATTGTGGCAACTGTAGAAAGCGGCACCATATCACCGTTATTGTTTTTAATAAAGAATTTATTAATCCCCGATTCATCTACTCTATATTCCGGTTCTGCTTGAATATAGGTTTTGTACAAACGCCCAAATCGTGTAAAATCATTTACATAGGCACCCCCCATAAAAGCTCCTATGGTAGTATAAAGATCGTTTAATTTAATCCCTAATTTTAGCGCTTTTTCTTTATCAATATCCATAAATCGTTGCGGAACGCTGGCTTGAAATGTAGTGCTTGCTCTTCCTATTTCTGGTCGTGCATTAGCAGTTTTTATAAAATTCATGGTGTTTTCAGAGAGGTATTCAGGAGTGTTTCCTGCCCTATCTTGAATCATAATACTATACCCAGATCCGTTTCCTAAGCCAGGAATTGCTGGTGGACCAAATGCAAATACTTGTGCTCCTTTAATAGCAACCGCTAGTTTTTTATTGATATCTAAAATTATTTCATCTGTAGTTCTATCTCTGTCTGCCCAATTAGTCATCGATATAAATAAGAATCCAGTATTCGAAATCATTGCACCAGAAAGTATACTAAACCCTGTAGCAGTGGTTACATATTCCACTTCAGGAATTTCTAGTAATATTTTTTCGATATCTTTTGTAATAACATCTGAACGCTGAATGGAAGCTGCATTTGGCAACTGAACATTTACAAAACAGTATCCCATATCTTCCTCAGGGATAAACCCTCCTGGAACCAAGTTTCCAAAAATACCTGCACCTATTGTCATCATTATAATAAAGATAACTGATCTTTTTAATTTTCTTGAAACTATGTTGGTAAAACTCATATAAGAATCTGTGGTTTTATCCATTCCTTTATTAAACTTACCAAAAAACCAGCCTAAAGAGCCTTTATAAGGTTTAGGTTCTTTTAATAATAAAGAACATAATGCGGGACTTAATGTTAGTGCATTAACAGAAGAAACCAATACTGAAACTACTATGGTAATGGCAAATTGTTGATAGAGCAATCCTGTTATTCCTGCCATTCCGGCAACAGGAATAAACACAGCAACTAATACCAATGTAGTAGCTATAATAGGAGCTGTTACTTTAGCCATAGCATCTAAAGTTGCTTCTTTGGCTTTCATTCCTTTTGCAATATTTACTTGTACAGCTTCTACTACAACAATAGCATCATCTACTACAATTCCAATTGCTAATACCAATCCTAAAAGTGATAATACATTAATAGTAAATCCTAATGTAGGAAAGAAAATAAATGCTCCAATAAGAGATACTGGAATTGCTAGTGTTGGAATTAAAGTTGCTCTCCAATCTTGGATAAAAATAAATACAACTAATATCACCAAAATTAAAGCGATAATAAGTGTAACCACAATGTCCTTAATACCAGCATCAATAGCTTTTGTGGTATCCATTGAGACAGTGTATTCTATGCTTTCTGGAAAGTCTTTCGACATAGCTTCCATTTCAGATTTAATAGTAGCAGCCAATTCTGTAGCGTTTGATCCTGGGGCTTGATACAAGGAAATAATTCCCCCTGTTTTCCCATTTAATCTCGCTTTCATATTGTAACTTTCTACTCCCAGACTTATCGTCGCTACATCTTTTAATTTTATTTGAGATCCATCAGATTGTGTTCTAACTATAATATCTCCAAAGGCTTCTTCAGAATTAAACCGTTCTGGTAATCGAACTGTATAGGTGAATTCAGTTCCTAGTGGCGCAGGTTCCGCACCAAATTTTCCGCCAGGAACAATAATATTTTGCTCGTTTATGGCATTGATAATTTCAGGAACCGTTAATCCTAATTGTGAAAGCCTATCTGGTTTCACCCAAATACGCATGGAATAATCTGAAGCCCCTAAAACATCAACTCTCCCAATCCCTTTTATTCTTGCTAATTTATCCTTAATGTTAATTAAGGCGTAGTTTCCTAAAAAATCTTGATCATACCTTCCATCTGAAGTTAATGTTACTAACATTAAAATATTGGGTAATGATTTTTGCGTGGTTACTCCAAATTTTGTTACTGAAGCAGGTAATTTAGCTGAAGCTGCCGAAACTTTATTCTGTGCCAAAACAGTATTCATATCTGGATCGGTTCCAACATCAAATGAAATATCTATCGCCATGGTACCATCATTGGCATTTGTAGATTTCATATAGATCATATTATCTACCCCGTTAATTTGTTGCTCTAAGGGTGTGGCAACAGATTCTTCTACACTTATCGCATTTGCTCCTGTATAACTAGCACGTACTTGTACAATTGGCGGTGTTAAATTTGGGTATTGTTCTATGGGAAGTCCTATGAGAGATACTGTTCCTACAATTACAATTACAATTGCAATTACAATAGCTACTATAGGACGGTGTACAAAAAAGTTACCTTTATCTTCTGCCATAACTATTATTTGTTAGATGATTTATTGTCGTATTCTGTTACAACAGGAATAACTTCCATTTCAGGTCTTGCTTTTTGTAGCCCTTCTAATATTACTTTATCTCCACTTTTAAGTCCCTCTTTAATAATAGTAAATCCTGGAACTTTTTCACCAATTTTTACTTGTACGGTTTCCACTTTATTTTCGGCATTTACTACGAATACAGAATACTGACCTTGAAGTTCCGTTAGGCATTTTTGAGGCACAATAATTGCATCTTCCAATTCCAATACTCTTATCTTTACTCTTGCAAATTGTCCTGGGCGAATAAGTCCGTTCGGATTTGGAAAAGAAGCTTGTAATAAAATTGTTCCTGTAGATGGATCAACATTACGATCAATAAAATCAATTTCACCCATGTGTTTATAGGTAACCCCATCAGACAAAATCAAGCCTAAAGTTCTTTTGCCATCAATTCTTTGATTATCATCATACTTATCTTGATATTCTCTTGCAAATCTCAAGTATTCATTTTCAGAAAGGAAAAACTGTACACGAATCGTATTGACATTTGAAACGGTATTTAAAATTACTGGGTTAGGATTTTTACCCACATATTCCCCTTCTCGTGCTAATGTTCTACCAATAATCCCATCTATGGGAGATAAAATTCTAGTATAGCTTAAATTAATTTCAGCAATATTCAAATCAGCTTTTGCCGCTTTCAAAGAGGAGACAGAAGCATCTCTTTGTGCTTGTGCCATATCTAATTCTCGCTGACTTACAGCATCCATTTCAGCCAATGGTTTTATTCTTTTTAAATCACTTTCAGTTTGTACTAAAACTGTTTCTGCTTGAGCTACCATACTTTGTTTAGCAACCACAGCCTCAACAAAAGGAGCTGGATCAATTACATATAAAAGATTTCCTTTCTTAACTCTGCTACCTTCTTTAAAATGAATTTCTTCGATATAGCCATCTACACGAGCTCTGATTGGAATATCTTTTTTACCATAAACTTGACCTACAAATTCTTCATAAATAGGAACTGTTTTAGAAACAACTTGATATACATTAATTTCTTGTGGTGGTAATTGTTTTTTAGCTTCATCTTTTTTACAAGAAAAAAATAAAATTCCAATAACAAATATCAATAAGAATAAGTTTTTCAT
>JADGEA010000055.1:0-15264 GCA_016744615.1 Flavobacteriaceae bacterium | reverse complement strand
AACAATTTAAATCTTTTATTAAAGACAAAAATAGAAAAACTATAACAATTTATTAGTCATTATTCTTATTCATTTGATTAGCACTTTTTAAATTTTAAGAAAACTGATTTTTTTAAACCTTTTAAAATCATTAGTTTTACAGCTACTACAGAGAGAAAAGTCTTTAGAAAATTATAATCTTTATACGCATTGAAGTGCAAATTTTCAAATATGTAAATGGATAAAACATTATCACTTTATTTTAATATATTTACAAATCAACTTTTTTAATTTAAATTCAATTTCAATGAGTAAAAACAATTCAAATAAATTTTCAAGAAGATCATTTGTACAAACCACTTTATTAGGTGCTGCAGGTCTAACCATTTTACCGGGTTTTAAAAATTTTATACCCAGTGACACTATTAATTTAGGGTTTATAGGTCTTGGACGACAAGCAATGTATTTATTAGATGGTTTTTTAACTATCAAAGGAGTTAAAGTTTTGGCTTCAGCTGATGTTTATGGAGTAAAAAATCAAAGATTTAAACAAAGAGTTACAAAATACTATCAAAAGAAGGGATCAAATATTGATGTAAAAACCTATGAAAAGTATCAGGATCTGCTAGCAAGAACTGATATTGATGCAGTTGTAATAGCCGTACCAGATCACTGGCATGCATTGATTGCCATAGATGCTTTAAAAGCCGGTAAAGATGTTTATCTGGAAAAACCTTTGACTTTCACTATTTTAGAAGGTAAAGTACTTCGGGAAACCGTAAGAAAGAACAATAGAGTTTTAGGTGTTGGAAGTCAGCAAAGATCTGACCCTAACTTTCAGCACGCTGTAAAACTTGTTCAGGACGGTAAACTCGGTAAAATTAAAAATGTAAAAGTTCACGTAGGAGGTCCTCCAAAACCATACGATTTACCAAAAGAAATCTTACCAAATGATTTGAACTGGGATCAATGGCTGGGACCAAACCCATATGTACATTATAACAAAGAATTAAATCCACCAATATCAATTAACCCTAATGTAAAAGAAAAATTCTGGGGAGGATGGAGATGGTATAAAGAAATGGGCGGAGGCTTTACCACTGATTGGGGAGCACATATGTTTGATATTGCTCAATGGGGTCTTGGCATGGATAAAAGCGGTCCTATAGAAATTATCCCTCCTGGTTATAAAAATCATAAATTATTGACCTTTAAATACAAAGATGATGTGGTCATGACAGAAGGACCATTTGATGAAAATAATACTAAAGGGATTAGATTTGAGGGAAAGGATGGTTGGATCGAAGTATCCCGAGGGCATTATAAAGCTTCTCAAAAATCATTTGAGCCAAATTTCAAAAAAGATTCTGGTCCGTATGAAACGAAAATACCGCATCTGATTAATTTTATTGATGCTGTTAAAAACAGGAAAGATCCTGTTGTACCTGTTGAAATTGGTCATAGATCCTGTACCGTTTGTACACTTGGAAATATCGCCTATGATTTGGGAAGACCTATTAAATGGAATCCAGACACTGAGCAATTTGTTAATGATGAACAAGCTGATCTTTATATGCACAGAGAATACAGAAAAGGATATCAATTACCTGATCTGTAGTATTTTATTATAAATAAATCAAAAAAAACCATTCAAAATTGAATGGTTTTTTTGATTTAAATGAATTTCTTTAATACTCACGTAATCGAATATAGCCAACTTTACCATCCTGAGTTAAAATATGTAATTCTACATATGACTTATTCTGGTACTTTTTCAGAAATCTTTCCAGCTCTTCTACCGATGAAACTTTTTGATCTTCAATAGCCAAAATGATATCACCAGATTTTAATCCATAAGTTTCATATAAACTTTTGTTTGTCAAATTTGTGATCTTAAGACCATAATCTATATCAAATCTATTGGCATCCTTTTTAGGAATTGGCTGAAGGTCTCCTATAAAATATTTAGAAAAATCTGATTTCCCATACTTAAACTTTCCAAATTGATTTTTCAATTTAACAGTTATTTCTTTTTCTTCATCATTTCTTAAAACACTTACTGTTACAATATCTCCAGGACGTTTAGAACCCAAAAAGCCTTGTAAATCGGAAAACTTCGAAATCTTAACCTGATCCATTTTTACAATAATATCATTTGAGAACAAACCAGCTTCTTTCGCTGAGCCATTATCAATTACTCGTGTAATAATTATTCCTTCAGTACTCGCAACTCCAAAATCTTTAGATATTTTGCTATTCAACTCTTCATAATTTATCCCAAGATAAGCTCTTTGCACATTACCAAATTCCAATATATCTTCTACTACTTTTTTAGCAATATTAGAAGGAACGGCAAATGAATATCCGATATAAGATCCTGTTTGTGAAGAAATTGCAGTATTAATACCAATTAATTCCCCTCTAACATTCACCAAGGCACCACCACTATTACCTGGATTAACAACTGCATCTGTTTGAATAAAAGATTCAATTTTATTTAAATTATTTGACAAGTTAATATCTCTGGCTTTTGCACTCACAATTCCGGCAGTTACCGTAGATGTCAAATTAAAGGGATTACCTACTGCCAAAACCCACTCTCCTACTCTAAGGTTATCAGAATCTCCTATTTGTAAACATGGCAGATCATTTTTATTGATCTTTAGCAATGCAATATCAGTACTTTCATCAACACCAATAACCTCTGCTTTATATGACTCTTTGTTATTAAGCGTGATTTCTAATTTCTTGGCTCCTTTGATCACATGATTATTTGTTATGATATAACCATCTGGTGAAATGATCACTCCTGATCCTGTTCCTACAATTTTTTGCCCTCCCCCTGAGGATTGCCCATAAAAGAATTCATATAATGGATTTGAACTTGACGGAGCAATAGATACATTTTTAACGTGTACTACCGCATTAACCGTTTTTTCAGAGATTTCAGTAAAATCAGTCTTTTCTGCCGGCATTGCTGCTAAGTCATTATTTGATGTCTGAAATACTTGTAAACTATCATTAGAATTTTCAACGCCATCTATTTGTGGTTTATCAAAAAATAGTAAATATGTTGATAATGTTAATGCTCCTCCTAAGGCTGATACTAAAATTAAACTTAAAAATTTCTTCATAATCTTTTTTATTTTTTCATTACAGAATTCAAAATTATAAAGAATTTTTTTAATAAAACGGCACTTTAACTATACTTTAACAGCGAACAGTTCAGCTAATATTACCTACATTTGTATTCCTCATAATGAATTATTCCTTAATTTACTTAAGTAATGATTTAAAACTATACAGGAATAAAAATGAAAATACCATTTTACAAATACCATGGTACTGGTAATGATTTTATCATTATTGATAACCGAAAAAGAATCTTTCCAAAAGAAAATCAAAAATGGATAGAAGAAATTTGCACACGAAAATTTGGAATTGGGGCTGATGGATTGATGCTTGTCGAAAATTCTAATATTAGTGATTTTAAAATGATCTATTATAATTCTGACGGCAAAAGAGGCTCCATGTGTGGAAATGGTGGTAGATGTATTGTTGCCTTTGCTCATTATTTAGAAATTTTTAAAGACCAAACTTCTTTTGAAGCCATAGGGGAAATGTATGAGGCTAAAATTGAAAATGGTTTGGTTAGTTTAAAAATGAATGATGTAAACAAGATCATTTCCAATCCTTATCATTATTTTTTAGATACAGGCTCTCCGCATCATGTTACTTTTGAAAAGAATGTAGATGAAATAGATATTTATCAACAAGGAAAAAAAATAAGATATGGCAGTCCGTATTTTGAAAGGGGAACCAATGTTAATTTTGTGGAACAAATAGATAACAGCACCTTTAAAGTAAGAACCTATGAACGCGGAGTTGAAAATGAGACCCTGAGTTGTGGTACAGGAGTTACTGCCGTTGCTATTGCTAGTCATTTATCAAATAGATCTAAAAGCAATCAAATAAAACTACAAACTTTAGGTGGTGATCTGCAGGTTAGTTTTACTGTGGAAAATAATATGTATAAAAACATTATTTTAAAGGGGCCGGCAACTTTTGTTTTTAAAGGAGAAATTTAAATGCAAGAATTACAAAATAACATAATTAAACTAAGAGCTTTAGAATCAGAAGATTTAGACTTTCTGTTTAAAGTAGAAAATAATCCTTCCTTTTGGGAAGTAAGCAGCACTCAAACTCCTTTTTCAAAATATACACTAAGTAAATATCTGGAGAATTCTCATCAGGATATTTATGCGGCAAAACAATTACGAATGGTTATCGTTAGTAATGTGGACGATAAAATAATTGGTTTTATTGATTTGTTTGATTTTAACCCTCAGCACCATCGGGCTGGTATTGGAATCTTGATCTTAGAGAAGTATCAAAATAAAGGGTTTGCAAAGGAAACGCTAAAACTCTTTGTTGATTATGCATTTAAACATTTAAACCTACATCAGATCTATGCAAATATTGGAACTGACAGTAAGTACAGCATACAATTATTTGAAAAATTATCATTTCAAATGATAGGAATAAAAAAAGACTGGATCCTAAATAATGGAGAATATAAAGATGTTATACTCTATCAATTAATGAATGATAAATTTTAAATTTATGAAAAAGAAAATTCTTATAATAGTTCTTTCGATTCTTTTGATTGGAGGTGCTTTTGCATATCATTTTTACAATAAGATCTTTCAGAAGAATGTAACAGAAGCCGCATTTATTTATATCCCAACCAACGCAGATTTTAATAAAGTATCTGAATTAATCAGTCCTTATTTAATAGATCCAAACAGTTTTATTTGGGTTGCCAAGAAGAAGAATTACCCGAACAAAGTAAGATCGGGTAAATTCAAAATTGACAAAGGAATGAATAACAATGAACTGATCGATCATTTAAGGGGGGGTAAACCTGAAACTGTAAAATTAATCTTTAACAATCAGGATCGTATTGAAAATTTTGCAGGCAGAATTGCAGAACAGATAGAAGCAGATTCTATTTCACTGTTGAATGCAATGAAGGATATTGATTTCTTAAAAAGAAATAATTTTGATGCAAATACAGCCATTGCCATGTATATTCCAAATTCTTATGAATTTTACTGGAACACTTCTGCAACTCAGTTTAGAGATAAAATGGTCAAAGAGTATAAAAAATTCTGGAATGACAGCCGAATTGAAAAAGCTAAAAAACAAAACCTCACTCCTCTTCAGGTTACTACCCTTGCATCTATTGTACAAAAAGAAACGGCTTCTATCCCTGAAAGACCCAAAGTAGCTGGCCTATATTTAAACAGATTAAAAGATTTTTGGCCTTTACAGGCAGACCCGACTATTATATATGCTATCAAACAAAAATACGGACAAGACAAAGTAATAAAAAGAGTTTTAAATAAAGATCTAACCATTGATTCGCCATATAATACCTATACAAATTTCGGTTTACCTCCAGGTCCGATTGGTATGCCTGATATATCTGCCATAGATGCTGTTTTAAATCCTTCAGAGCATAAATATTATTATATGTGCGCCAGTATAAATCATATTGGACAGCATGAATTTGCAAAAACCTTATCCCAACATAATATAAATGCAAGAAAATATCAAAACTGGATGAATAAACAAGGAATTAACCGATAATATGAGATCTAACAAATTAGTTTTAACCCTATTTGTAATCGTTCCTTTATTTTTATTTTCGAGTTACCATACCCATGCTCAACAAAACACCCCCTTTTTTCAAAAATCAGATACCTTAAATAAAAAAAGAAGGAATGCAGTTTATATTACAGCAGGTTCGGGAGCAGCGATTGCCATTATTGGATTAAATCAATTATGGTATGCAGATTATCCGCGTTCAAGTTTTCACTCTTTAAATGACAATACTTCATGGATGCAAATGGATAAATTTGGGCATGCCATGAGTGCCTATTTTATTGGCAAGTTGGGTATGGATGCTTTGGCATGGGCTGGAGAATCAAAAAAAAATCAGTTGATCTATGGAGCAACCATGGGATGGGCATTTGTTACCACCATCGAAATATTTGATGGTTTTTCACAGGAATGGGGTTTTTCTACAGGAGATGTAATTGCAAATACATTAGGAGCCGGTTTATTGATCGGACAGGAATTGTTATGGAATGAGCAAAGAATCCAATACAAATTTTCATTTAGCCCAAGTAAATATCCAGAAATGATTCCTGGAAAATTGGGAGATAACACAATTCAGCAGATTGTTAAAGATTACAATGGTCAAACCTATTGGTTTTCGATAAATTTATGGTCATTCTTTAAAGATAGTAAAATCCCTAAATGGCTAAACGTTGCTGTAGGATATGGCGCAAATGGTTTACCAGAAAATAGTTATAATTTTGGAGTTCATCCGCCTCAATCAATTGAATCATATCGTCAGTTTTATACCAGTATTGATGTAGATCTCACAAAGATCAAAACAAATTCACCCTTTTTTAAAACCGTTTTTAACGTTTTTAATTATGTGAAAATTCCAGCGCCAACCATTGAATACAGGAGCAATGGAGATTTTAAATTTCATTTATTTTACTTTTAATTCTCTCAAATTAAGAATTTTAACAAACAATTAACTCTTTTCACACAATAAAAAAGTTGTATATTTGCACCCGCAATTAAAAGCTTGGTATTTTTTAGATCAACTAAACTAATAAATACAGTATTATGAAGAAGAAATTTATACTTATCCCCGCTAGTGTAATCTTATTTTTTGCATTTGCTAGATTAAATAGTCAGGATACTTACCATGGTAAAAAAGTTGAATATAATTTACCAACAGCAAATACTATCGCAACAGTAACAAAAGGAATTGCCCCATTTGATGTTTATTTTACTCCTTCCGTTGGGAACTCTTATGTTGCTTTTAAAGAAGCAGTAGCATTTAAAGAATCAAGAGGGAAATACCATATAGTGAATTCTTTAGGGTACTTAGGGAAATACCAGTTTGGCAGAACTACTTTAAAATTTTTCAATATACACGACACCAAAGAATTTTTGAAGAACCCCGAACTTCAGGAAAAAGCTTTTAAAGCTTTATGTGAAAGAAACAAATGGAGGTTAGAGAAAGAAATTGAAAGAAATATTGGTAAAAAAATAAATGGAATTGAAATTACCGAATCTGGTATTTTAGCAGCAGCTCATTTAGCAGGAGCAGGTAGTGTTAAAAAATATTTAAGAACAAATGGTAAATATATTTTTACTGATGCTTACGGAAGTAATGTTCAATATTACATGAAAAAATTTGCAGGTTACGATATGTCTTTTGTTAGACCAGTTGAACAACCAACAATCTAATAGCATGATTTATTCCTATGATTTATGAATAATAAAAATACAAGGACGTTTATGTAGATCGATATTCTCTTTTCTCCATCCATTTGCTTGTAAAGTTTTGATGTATTCTGTAGATAAGGTAATATCCGTTGCAACACATAAAAAAGTGGTTGGAGTCAAAACAGATTTAAAATCACTCAGTAATTTATTATTTCGGTAAGGTGTTTCTATAAATATTTGTGACTGGTCTTTACTTTTAGATAACTTCTCAAAATCTTTAATTGCTTTTTTTCGTTCCGCCTTGTCAATTGGTAGATATCCGTTAAACGCAAAATTTTGCCCGTTTAACCCGGATGCCATCATCGCCAAAGTAATAGAAGATGGACCAACCAATGGCACCACTTTAACATTCTTTATATGCGCTTGCATTACAATACTTGCGCCAGGATCAGCAATTGCAGGCACACCAGCTTCTGACAGTAAACCAATATTTACACCTTGCAAACACGGATTTAAATAAGTTTTAGTCTCCAAATCTGTCGTATACTTATCCAAAAGAAATATCTTCAATGAGGATTGTAATTTTCTTGGGGTAATTTTTTTGATAAATCTTCTAGCTGTCTTTTCATTCTCAACAATAAAAACATCAATTCCTTCCACAACTTTTTTAACTGAAATTGGTAAAACTTCTAATGGTTCATTTTCACCAAGTGTAGTGGGTATCAAATATAACTTTCCTAAATTCGAATTCATGATCATTTTAATTTATTAGAAATCACTTCACATGCTTCATCCAGCATTTGAAATACATTTTCAAAACCTTTGTCTCCTCCATAATAAGGATCTGGAACATCAATATTCTGACCGGAATAAATTTCATTTAAAATCATTTGTACTTTTTGCCTGTCCTGTTCGTTTTGAGCCAGACTTAAAACATCTGCTAAATTCGATTTGTCCATGACATAGATAAAATCATAATCTTTAAAATCTGCATATGTAAACTTTCGACAACGCTGATAGGAAATATCTATTTGATGATCTTGGGCTACTTCAATAGATCTTTGATCTGGCAATTCGCCAACATGCCAACCTCCCGTTCCGGCAGATTCAACTAATATCTTATTGGTGTCAATTTTTGATTTCAGAATCCCCTCAGCCAATGGCGACCTGCAAATATTACCCAGACACACCATCAACACTCTTTTCATACCTCAAAAAGATTAAAAAGTAAGTTTTTTAGTCAATTCATCAACATATTTTCGGAATTGCTTATCTGTTTCCGTTAGGTTATCAACTGTTTTACAAGCATGTAATACCGTTGCATGATCTCGGCTGCCTATTTGCGAACCAATACTTGCCAGTGAGGCCTTGGTCATTCTTTTAGCAAAGAACATGGCCAACTGACGAGCCTGAACGATATGACGTTTTCTGGTTTTTGATTGAAGTGTGGTAACATCCATTTCAAAGTATTTAGAAACAACTTTTTGGATATAATCAATGGATACTTCTTTTTTGGTATTCTTTACGAACTTATCAACAATTTGTTTGATAAGAGGCAAGGTAAATTCTTTTCGGTTAAATGATGCCTGAGCAATTAAAGAAATCAGGACTCCTTCTAATTCTCTAACATTTGTTTTTATATTTTTTGCAATGTACTCAACAATTTCCTCCGGAATTTCTACTCCATCTCTAAACATTTTACTTTGTAATATAGAGATGCGCGTTTCATAATCAGGTGCCATCAATTCGGCTGATAAGCCCCATTTAAATCGGGAAAGTAATCTTTGTTCAATATCCTGCATATCTACTGGCGCCTTATCTGATGTTAAGATCACCTGTTTACCATTTTGATGTAAATGATTGAATATATGAAAGAAAACGTCTTGGGTACCCGATTTACCGGATAAGAACTGTACATCATCAACAATTAAAACATCTATCATTTGATAAAAATGAATAAAATCATTTCTGGTGTTTGCCTTAACAGAATCAATATATTGCTGCGTAAATTTTTCTGCGGAGATATAAAGTACTGTTTTTTCAGGATAATGCTCTTTGATCCTTACACCAATTGCCTGAGACAAATGGGTTTTACCTAAACCAACTCCTCCATAGATCAATAAAGGATTAAATGAAGTGCCTCCTGGCTTATTTGAAACCGCCATACTTGCAGAACGAGCCAATCTGTTAGAATCACCCTCTATATAATTCTCGAAATTATAATTTGGATTCAATTGAGACTCTATTTTTACTTTTTGTATACCAGGAATAATAAAAGGATTTTTCAATTCTCTTTTATCAATATCTAAGGGTATAGTTACACCTTGTGAATTAAATGGTTTTTTATTCGAACTGGGAAATTTTACTGTATGTGGCTTTCTGTTACTATAGGTATTTTCCATTCTTACATCATATACCAATTTAGCATTTTCACCAAGTTCCTTTACCAAAGCAACTCTCAATAATTTAATATAATGCTCCTCCAACCATTCAAAAAAGAATTTACTGGGAACCTGTATAGTTAAAACATCTCCTAATATCTTTATTGGTTTGATAGGTTCAAACCAAGTTTTATATGCTTGAGGTTTTATGTTATCCTTTATAAAAAGGAGGCAGTTTTCCCATACAGAGGAGGCTGTCTTTGTCATTATGATTAAAATATTTGAATTAGTAATATCCCTTTTTTATAACAGAAAATCAGATTCTCAATTACGATACAAATTTGTGAATAAACTTTAGCATAAAAAAATCAAATCACTATTGATTATTAATTTTTATTTTCGTATTGTAAGAATCACTGCAAAGTACAAAAAAATGATCGAAAATGAAATAAAAATTCGAGTAAGATATGGAGAAACAGATCAAATGGGGCATGTATACTATGGGAATTACGCAGAGTATTTTGAAGTTGGTCGAGTAGAATTGCTTCGCAGCCTTGGAGTTACCTATAAATCACTGGAAAAATCAGGTATTATGCTACCAGTGTTACATATGGAAATTAATTTTTTAAAACCGGCTAAATATGATGATTTACTTATATTAGAAACAAAATTAGTTGGAAATCCAATGGTAAAAATAAAATTTGAATTTAAAATTTTCAGCGAAAGAAAAGAGCTTTTAACCACAGGAGAAACAACTTTGGTTTTTATTGATATGAAAAAAAATAAACCAACAAAGGCTCCCAAATATTTACTTGATAAATTATACCGCAACATTTAACAATATGACACTGTTTTTAAGTAATTATTTTAATATTTACACAGCGTAAATCCTCAAAGGCTTTTTTAATTTTTTTAGCTTCTTTTTTTCTTACCGAGATCTCAAAATTACAATCCATTTCCATTTCCTGCTTTAACAGATTAACATTTTTCTCTTTGATCAAACACATAACCTTATTCATGTTTACATAGTCAAAATTCAAAGCAAAGTGATCATCAATGGTTTTTTTAATTAGATCAGATGCATTTAAAGCTAATTTTGCAGCTGTTTTATACGCATTGATTAACCCTCCTACTCCAAGTTTAGTTCCACCAAAATACCTTACAACAACAATTAAAACATTAGTAAGTTCAAAAGATAAAATTTGCCCATATATTGGCTGCCCTGCACTATTGTTAGGTTCTCCGTCATCATTTGCTCTAAAAAGATTATTATCAACCCCCAGGCGCCAGGCATAACACCAATGCCTTGCTTTATGATGTTTTTCCTTTAATATAGCAATAATGGGCGACACCTCCTTCTCTGAACTAATCGGAAAAGCATAACCTAAGAACTTACTGCCCCTATCTTTAAAAATCACTTCTACTGAAGGATTTTTGATCGTTTTATATATATCTATAATTTCCAATTAAAAACTGAATTTAAAATCAAATGCTGAACAGATCACTTTTTACATCAAATAACTCAGAAACATCGTCTCTTTCAGGATTGATATGCCATGTTTGAATCCCTAATTGAATGGCCTTTTCAATATTTTCAAGAGTATCATCCACAAACAAAGTAGCAGAAGGAGACAATTTATTTTCAGATACTATCAATTGAAATGGATCTGCATCTGGTTTTCTCATGTTAATTTTATGAGAATAATAAATCTTATCAAAACAGTTGACAAATCTATCATAAAAAGCATCTCCAAACTTAGTTTGTACATGATCAATATGTAGCTCATTTGTATTGCTTAACAAAAATAAACGATACTTTTTCGGAATTCTTTCCAGAAATAAAAGTCGATGTAACGGAAAATCTCCCAATATAGAAACCCAAGAGTTAACAAGCTCTTCTTCCGAAAACCCACCTTTTTGCAATACATTTTTATAGTAAGCTTTAAAATCTTTAGTACTTACAAGTCCTTTTTCATACAACTGATTAAACCCTATCAGATTACTTGTTATATCCTTTAATCCTAAATAGTGTAATTCTTCCTGAAATTTTTTATGATCCAAATTTACAAAAACATCACCCAGGTCAAAAATTATATTTTTAATCATTTGTTTGTATATATTAAAAGTTTATCTGTTCCTATTTGTAGCTCTGTTCTTATTTCCCTATTTACATCAGGTGCCTTTATTCCTTTTTCAAAGCATAAATTTCCAACAAAATTCCTTGCTTCATCCCATAAATTTGCATCAATAAAACTTTGAAGTGTTATTGCTCCTCCTTCAATTATTATTGACTGGATCTTTCTTTTATATAAAACATCCAAAATTTGGACAATTACATTTTTTGAAAAATCAATTCTTTCATAGAACTTTCTATTCTTATCAACCATAATCGTCTTATCAATAAATACAATAGTCTCAATTTCATCATCATAAAAATAAAAATCAGTATTGGTTTTTAGATTTTTATCTATCGCAATTCGTACAGGTGATCTTCCAAAATAGGTACGTGCACTTAATTTTGGATTATCCTGTAATACCGTATTCGTTCCAACCAAAACAGATGCTTCTTCTGTACGCCATTTATGCACCAATTGCTGAGAATAACTGTTAGAAATCCATATAGGTTTATTCTCTACCACATTTTCTACCTCTGGAAAAATAAAACCATCTTTAGTTTGAGCCCATTTTAAAATAATATAAGGTCGCTTTTTTTGATGAAAAGTAAAAAATCTTCTATTTAACTGATTACATTTATTTTCCAAAACACCAACCGTTACATTACAATTGTTGTTTTTTAAAAATGCAATACCTTTTCCATGCACTATATCATTAAGATCTATCGAACCTATTACAACATTTGGAATTTTCATCTGTATGATTAAAAGCGAGCAAGGTGGTGTTCTACCATAATGGGAACAAGGCTCTAAATTTACATACAAAGTTGATTTTAACAACAAACTTTTATCTTTTACAGAATTGATTGCATTCACTTCTGCGTGTGGTTCACCTGCTTTTCTATGCCAGCCCTCACCTATGATCTTGCCCTCATAAACAATAACACTTCCAACCAATGGGTTTGGATATGTGGTACCTAGACCATTTTTAGCCAGATCTAAACAACGCTGCATATATTTTTTATGTATCTCCAAAATCATGTATTATTATATTTTACTAATTTATAAAAAGATTATATCTAAATTTGAATTCTTTAAATTATTTACCATTCATTTATGAATAATAACATAGAAATAAGAACTATCCAAAAAAAAGACAATAAATCACTTTCAAAAATAATTAAATCCACTTTAGAAGAGTTCAATGCTGCAATTGACGGAACAGCCTATACAGATAGCGAAACTGATGCCATGTTTGAAGCTTATTCAAAAGACAAATCCATATATTATGTAGCACTTTTGGATAATAAAATCGTTGCAGGATGTGGGATCAACCCTTTACAAAATGGTGAAAAAAAAATATGCGAACTTCAGAAAATGTATATGACCCCAAAAGCAAGAGGTCATAAAATAGGTAAAAACCTTCTTTTCAAATGTCTTGATTTTGCTAAAAAAGCAGGTTACCAACAGGCTTATCTTGAAACTTTCCCTAATATGACTTCTGCAATTTCACTGTACAAAAGAAACGGATTTTACAATATAGACCATTCTTTAGGAAACACCTGTCACTATTCCTGCAATGTCTGGATGTTAAAAAATTTGTAATGACTATCTTAGAATTAAAAAACATATTTAGGTCTGAATTAGGCGGTATTTTTCCAAAAAATGAAATTGATAGTTTTTTCTATATGCTGTCTGACACCTATTTGCATCTAAAAAAAGTAGACATTGCCTTAGACCCTAATCTGACCATAACTTCCTCAAAAGTAAAGGAGTTTAATTCTGCTTTAGCGAAACTTAAAAAAGAAATACCTATACAATATATAATAGGTGAAACTGAATTTTATGGATTACCTTTTAAAGTTGATAAAAACGTATTGATTCCACGACCTGAAACAGAAGAGCTAGTAGAATGGATCATTCAAGATATAAAAAATCAAAAGTTAAAAGATAAAAATGATTCTGAAAAAAAAATCAAAATATTAGATATTGGAACCGGAAGTGGTTGCATTGCAATTTCACTGGCAAAAAACACCCCCAGTGCAAAAATATGGGCTTTGGATGTTTCGGAAAAAGCAATTGCTATTGCCAAACAAAACGCTTTATCAAATAAAGTAAATATTCATTTTTTAAATAAAAATATCCTAAACCTCAAAGAGTTACCAAATAAGTTTGATGTCATTGTTAGCAATCCACCTTATGTAAGAGAACTGGAAAAAATGGAAATCAATAACAACGTATTAAAACATGAACCTCATCTTGCTTTATTTGTAAAAGATAAAAATGCATTAATCTTTTATGATAAAATTGCAGATCTGACCAAAATAAATTTAACAAAAAAAGGATGCTTGTATTTTGAGATCAATCAATATTTAGCAAAAGAGACTACTGTATTATTAAAGAATAAAGGGTTCAAAAACATTGAATTAAAAAAAGACATTTTTGGAAATGACAGAATGATTAAAACAACTTTTTTTTATAAAACTTGATTTTCTTATAAATAATTAAGAGTTTTGTTTATCAAGCATTATCGTTTATTAAAAGAAAACGATATTTTTAATCTTTACAGCACATATAACAAAGCCTACACTAACATATGAAAATATTGAAATTTGACATAAAAAAAGGGATTTTCCATTATATAACAAATGACTTGAATACTGACACTCATTCACATCCTGTAATGGAAATTATAAATGCCCCAAATGGTGAATTTTCTATAGAAACAGATTTTGGCAAGCAAAACAATTTGACCTTTGCAATCATTGATGTCAACACAAATCATAAAATGTTTTCTGAACAAAATGATATCGAACTATTATTGATTGAATGCAATAACAAGAAATTGAAAGATTTTCTATTTAACCGTGGTATTGAAACCAAAGACGGTGTTTTCACTTCTGCAGAAGTAAAGAATTGGGATAAGCTCATAAACGATATCCATAATTTTTTAGCCAACCAAAATTTAAAACTCACCAATGACAAAAGGGTTGATTACTGTATTGAGATTATTGAAAACGAGAATTTACAATACAAAGAACTGAAGTCTACTTTATCTTCACGAATATTCTTATCCGAAAGTAGATTGTCACATTTATTTAAAGAAAATGTTGGAATCTCTATTAAGAAATATCTTGTTTGGAATAGGCTAAAACATGCATTAAAATTCTTCTTAGATGAAGAAACTACCTTGAAAAAAGCATCATTAGAAGCTAATTTTTTCGATCAAGCCCACCTAAGCACAAGCTTCAAAAATTTTTTAGGTAAAAATCCTATCAAAGTTTTTAATAGCAGAACCTTACAAATTTAAGAATTATTTTTAATATATCTTGGCGCTTTCTAAAATTAGAAACAAAAAGAATAATGTTGTATTATATATAAGGCAACCTCTATTAATTGATTTTTCAGAGGATGTTATCCTTATCAGAGGAAAATCTGATTTAGTATTTTCATTTTATTTTTTACAATTTATTCCA
>JADGEA010000054.1 GCA_016744615.1 Flavobacteriaceae bacterium | reverse complement strand
CCGATCTACATTTAACAGAACGTATGCACTACGATATGTTTGCGTAGTATGCTTCCCTTTCTTTACAATTTTTAATAATTCTTCCCGCTCTTGTTTTGTGCTAATATACAAAATAAAACGCCATATTAAACTTGACTTGACACTAGTGGTTCCCTGATCCAGGGCAAGTATATATTTTTTCATATTTGTTGATGAGTTAGAAAGTTTAAAATGAATACTTAAAAATAGTAATTTTATTTTTAACCAATAAAAACTCAATGACCTTTTATCTGTGCAACTGTTGAACTAATTTACAATGAGTAATACCCATGTGTTATCTCTAAAAACGGATGTAATGCTAAATATATTTTATATTTCTCTTTTATTTTGACCTCATTTTTTCGTCCAATATTATTCCAGCTATCTTTTCTAAAAGAAGCAGGTAATTCGGTTTAGGTATGAATAAAAAGTGTACAAATAAAAATTAGTGCAATCAAGGTATATTTTCTCTTGATATAATTCTAATTAAGTTTAAGTGCTAAATCGGGTTTATTGGTAATTATTCCATCTATTTGTAAATCAATAAGCTCTTTCATTTCTTGCTCTTTGTTTACTGTCCATTTAAAAACCTTAATATTATTTTTATGAGCATATGAAATAAATTCTTTGGTTATTTTTGTATCATAACCAACACCTATGGCATCTGCATTTATTTCTTTTACAAAATCCAAGGTCTTTATATTCGCATGGTTTTTTAAAAGTAAGGTTTTGACCTTAGGGTTTAGTTTTTTAATATTTACAAGAGATTTATCATTAAATGCAAAAACTATTACCTGATTGATCATATCTAATTCATTGAGTAATTCAATAACCTGATTTTCAATATTATCTGCTTTTAATTCAACACAAATTTTTGCTTTTCCTTTTGCAAGTTCAAGAGCCTCTTTTAAAGTTGGAATTTTTACATCAGAGAATTTTTTATCAAATTTTTTAGAATTCCCTACCCTAACGCAAAGAACATCACTGAAATTTAATTCGCTAATTTTACCCGTTTTATCATTAGAGGAAGTTCTGTTAACTGTATTATCGTGAATAACAACTAAAACATCATCTTTTGTTTGATGCACATCCAATTCATAATAATCTGCACCAATTTCAATTGCTTTTTGAAAAGCAATCAATGTGTTTTCAGGTGCAATTTCAGAAAAACCACGATGTGCAATTACTTTAGTTTGAGCTTTATTTGTAATTGAAATTAATATCAAAATTGCTCCTAAAAAAAGTTTATTTTTCATAATTTCTGCTTATTATTTGTTTTGCTCTTCTACTACAAAAGATGCTTTTAATTTTGCGTTTGAATCTCCTCCAACCCATACATTAAAATCTCCAGGTTCTACTTCCCATTTTTTATTAACTGTATAAAACTGGAGGATTTCTTTATTTAAAGTAAAAGTAACTGTTTTTGTCTCTCCTTTTTTAAGGAATATTTTTTCAAATCCTTTTAATTCTTTAACAGGACGAGTAAGGCTTCCTACCATATCTCTAATATATAATTGTACTACTTCTTCTCCATCATATTTACCGATATTGCTAACTTCAACAGATACTTTTATTTCTCCTTTTTTAAGAATTTTGGGTTTGTTCAATTTCAAATTTTTATACTCAAAAGTAGTATAACTTAATCCGTAACCAAAAGGGTATAGTGCTGTTTTTGGGGAATCTGTATATCCTGCATAAGTTACATGAATCGTACTGGATGGGCGTCCGGTATTTTTATGATTATAATATAATGGCTCCTGACCCACATGATACGGAAAAGAAACAGGTAATTTACCTGAAGGGTTGTAATCACCAAACAGTACATCTGCAATAGCATTACCAGATTGCGATCCTAAATGCCAGCATTCTAAAATGGTTGGAACGTTTTCAGCAGCCCAGGTAATATCCATTGGCCTACCGTTCATCAAAACGATGATCACATTCTTATTTACTTTATATACTTCCTCTAACAATTCTTGTTGTACTCCTGAAAAGCCAATAGAAACCTGACTTCTTCCTTCTCCACTTTGATAAGCGCTTTCACCAATAGCCAAAATAACAACTTCAGCACTTTTCGCGGCTATAACTGCTGCCGGAATTTCAGATCTATCAGTTGTATTAAAAGTCAAAGGTAGAAGAAACTGATTTTCTCCCTCTTTAATCTTTGAGGTAACCAAGTCTCCACCTTTTTGATAAATAATTTTTGTGTTTGAGCCAATTGAATTCTTGATGCCTTCCAGTAGAGATACTGCAGAGTTCTTCATTCCCTGTGCTCTCCAGTTGCCAATAGGCGTATCTTTATCATTAGCCAACGGACCAATTACAGCAATGCTTTTGATGTTTTTATTGATAGGCAATAGTTTTGTCTCATTTTTAAGTAATACAATTGATTTTTTAGCGACTTCGCGAGCAATTGCCTGATTTTTTTTAGAATAAATTTCATTTTTTTCACGCTCTTCATTACAATATTTATAGGGATCATCAAAAAGACCCATTCTAAATTTAACCCTTAAAATTCGTTTAACTGCATCATCAACCAATTTTATATCAACTTTTCCATTTTTTACTAATTGTTCTAAACTTGATTCATAAGCATAGGATTCCATATCCATATCACTACCTGCATTTGCTGCTATTTCAGCGGCTTGCATTTTATCTTTTGCATAACCATGAGCAATCATCTCCCCAATAGATCCCCAGTCAGAAACCACAAAACCATCCCATTTCCAACCATTTTTCAATATAGTTCTTTGCAATTCATTATGCCCAGTTGCCGGAATACCATCAATTTCATTAAAAGCATTCATAAAAGTTGCTACTCCTGCATCAGCAGCAGCTTTAAATGGTGGTAAAATTGCATTGTGTAATTCAAATTCACCAATATTTACCGTATTATAATCTTTTCCTGCCTCACCAAAACCATAGCCAGCAAAGTGTTTGGCACAAGCAGCAATAGTGTTTTCTTTAGCTAAATCATCACCCTGAAACCCTTGTACTCTAGCAACCCCAATTTTAGAAGTAAGAAAAGGATCCTCACCCGACCCCTCCATAATCCTACCCCAACGTGCATCACGAGAAACATCAAGCATTGGAGCGAAAGTCCAGTGTATACCTGCAGCAGAAGCCTCACTTGCTGCTACAGCTGCTGATTTTTTTATTATTTCCAGATCCCAGCTGGCACTTTCACCCAATGGTGTTGGGAAAATAGTTTTGTACCCATGAATAACATCATACCCAAAAATAAGTGGAATTTTTAAACGGGAATTCTCCATTACTAATTTTTGTGCTTCACGTGTAGCTTTAACAGACAATACGTTCAACATAGAACCAATTCCTCCATTTTTTATTTTTTCAACCTTTTCTTTAGCTCCAATATCAGATGGAGGCCCAGTTAAATCCCAGCTACTGGCATACTGATTCATTTGACCTGCTTTTTCGTATAAGGTCATCATGGATAAAACAGAATCAACTTTTTGTTCAATGATTTTACTTGTTGATTTATTGACACTATTCATTTGTTGACCTTTGCAATTTGCATGGAATAAAAAAGTGAATATTAATACTATAAATGTAATTAGATTTTTCATGGTTTGGTTTTTAAAAAGAAAATTCAACATAAACTGGTAAATGGTCTGATGGATATTTCAAATCAATATCATAACAAGTGTTTTTTTATTCATTTTTTACTGGTCTTAATTGATAAACCCTTACGTAATCCACGATCATGGTTTGTGGCCAAATATCTCCATCCACTCCTTCTATTCCTCCCCAGACACCTCCAACAGCAAAATTCATAATAAAAAAATAAGATTGTGCAAAAGGCCAGTTGTTAGGGGTTTTATTTGATGGCGAATAGGTATTTGTAATATTTGTAATGTCATCTACATAAAACTGTATTTTATCTTTTGTCCAAATGATACCATAATTGTGAAAATCTTCCTCAGCAGTATCTAAATTAATGGAAGCATGAAAATCTGTATTGCCATATTGGTACTGGGTATGAATATTTGAATGTGTTGTATTTGGCAGGTATCCAACATATTCCATAATATCAATTTCACCACATTTTGGCCAATCAACCTGATCAATATTAGATCCTAACATCCATAGGGCAGGCCAGGTTCCTTTGCCATTTGGCATTTTTGCTCTAAATTCAAATCGGCCATATATGAATTCTTTTTTCTTTTGGCTTGACAACCTGGTTGCCGTATAACCATCAAAATTATTATCTCCTATTTTCGTTGCAATGATATGTAGCAAGCCATTTTCAACTTTATAATTATCTGGACTCTCTACATATTTTTGCCATTCGTTATTTACTTTACCCGCTTCCCATAAAATAAAAGACCAATTGTCTTTATTAATGGTTGTGCCATCAAATTCATCAGACCACACTAATTGATACTCTGTTGGTAAAGTACCTCCATTATTTGGGGGAGTTTCATCCTCACTTTTACAGGAAAAAAAAGTAACTGAAACAATTACCAAAAAAATAAATATTTTCTTTTTAAACATAATTATTTAATTTGATATACTCTAACATAATCTACTGCCATTTGTTGTGGAAAAACAGAATTATCTATTCCCTTTTTACCACCTAAACCACCACCAATGGCTATATTTAGTTTGAGATGAAAATTTTGATCAAAAGGCCATTCATCTGTGGTTTTATGTTCATTTTCAATATGGTTATAAACTACACCATCTAATAAAAAATCCATTTTTTCAGGAGTCCATTCAATGGAATAAATATGAAACTTACTATAAGGTTTGTCAATAAATATTTTTTTGCCTCTTTGAGTACCAATCATATGATTATAAGCTTGGGTGTGAATAGTTCCGAAAATTGAATCTTTTTCAAAACCTACATGCTCCATAATATCTATTTCACCACATTCTGGCCAACCAACTTCTACCATATTTTCTCCCAGCATCCATATAGCGGGCCACAAACCAACACCTTTTGATAATTTTGCTTTCACTTCAATTTTACCATATATCCATTCCTCAATATTTTTTGTTGTTAAACTTGATGATGTGTACTGAGCAGTATCAATTTTTGGAATATAATGTAGCCAGCTTTTATCTTTATATTCATCACTTTTAAAATTTTTATTTGCAATTTTTTCTTTGCGTGCCTCAAGTATAAGATTACCTTTTTCTACTCTTGCGTTTTTTAAACTATTTGTATAATATTGCTTTTCATTATTTCTGATAAAACCATATTCATAACCCCATTTTGTGGGATCTGGTTTACCTGTGTATTCAAATTCATCTGCCCATATCAACTTATACTCATCTGTAATAATAGCTGCTTTCTTATCTCCTTGACAAGAAAGCAGCAAACTCAAATTAATCAAAATTATGAAATATGAATTTTTTTTCAAGATGCCTATTTTTATTATTTCAAATTTGTTATAAACTCTTTTACAGTTAAAAAACTAGAGAACACCTCTATTTGAGGGAGCACACATTTAATTTATCAAAGGCGTCAATTTCATCTTTCCATTGATTATCATATTCTTGAGAAAAAGAAATAGATGTAAGAAAGATAAAATGGTATTCCTCATTAATATCCATCATTTTGAGGATAACTACTGCCCATTAAATCTAAATTTATTTGAGGAATAGCAAAGTTAATATAATGATCTTGCCAATTTAGTCTTGAATCTTTTGAACCTCCATCATAGGTAGGAAAAAATGGGCCATCACCAGAATAAGTTCTCATTTGATGATTTATTACAGATTGCCCCATTCTTTTTAAAGTATACCAACGTTGTCCTTCAAAAGCCAGTTCACGAGCACGTTCATCTAAAATAGCTTTTTGATCAACATTTGTTAATGGTGCAGCACCTGCTCTTTCTCTTACAGCATTTATAAATGGCAATGGATCTCCACCACCTCTCATATTCGCTTCTGCTGCAATTAAATACGTTTCTGCTAAACGATACACCATTATGTTGTTATATTGCCAATATGTAGTAGGGTCATTGTCTTCATTTGAAAATTTTAAACAAGATGGATTTAACCTTTCTGCAAAACTTTTATAAGTAGAACTTGGAATATAAACATCATTAATTGGGTCATAAGTTACTGGAGCATAAGTATCATTAACTTGTCCCGTACGCGGTCCAGCATCAAAATAATATTTTAATCTAAAATAAGTATTGTCATCTCTGGTATCATTTGGATCTTCAGCTAATAGATCTAATAAATAATGATTTGGTAATAAACGTGCAAAACCAACGCCACCATACTCTTGTGTAAAATCTGTGGTACTACCATCACTAGCATCAGCTTTCCAGTGTTTAACTAAATAATTTGCATTGATCATATTATTACTACTTCCTCCAGTTACTCCCTCTTCATATTGAACTACGAATAATTGTTCGGAATTATCCATATTATCTTTAAATACTCCTGCTGTAGAAGAAACTAAACTATGAGGTCCTTCTGCAATTAAAGATTCTGATTGTGCTTTTGCCTCAGCCCAGTCTTCTTGCCACATAGCAACTTTTGCCTTTACATGTTTAGCAGCACCTTTGGTTACGCGACCAAAATCAGCGGACCATTGTAATTGATCAATAGCAAAGCTTAAATCACTATTTATCAAAGCAAAAATCTCTTCTTCTGAAGATTTGTCTTCAATTACATCAAAAGCATTATCTACAGTTACAGTTTTTGTAGTAACATATATATTATTAAACATTCTATACAAAGTAAAATATGCGTCTGCTCTAAAAAATTTAGCTTGAGCAATAATTTCATTTTTTGAATCTTCTTCTAATCCATCAAGGGCTTCCGCTGCATTAATTAGTTCTGTAGCTTTACTCGAAATTTTATAGTTATGATTCCAAACATACTTAGAAATTAAACTAGTTCCATAATCAGTAGCACTTACAGCTCTTTCATAACGCCCAACTAAACCTAAATATCCTGATCTACTAAGATTTAAATCATTTCTTGATTGTAATAAATTTGCTGTTAAAAAATCTTGAGAACGATACTCATATTTTTGACGATAAAAATTATACAAACTAACTACTCCAGATCTTAAACCATCTTCGGTATTAAAGATGTATCCTGCATCAATTGCTGTACTTGGCTGCTCCTCTAAAAAATCTTCACAAGATGTAGAGAGGAATATCACAGCCAACATTGCCATGCTTATTTTTAATATTATTTTATTTATTTTCATAATACTTAAATTTTATTATTATAATTTAACTTTTAAACCAAAAGAAAACCCTTTTGCATCTGGATAACCTAAATCAGCACTTGAAAAAGCGGGTCTAATACTAACCTCTGGACTATATCCTAAGAAATCGGTTTCTGTAAACAAATTTGTACCTGTAAAATATACATTAATATTATCCATTTTTAGTTTGGATACAATTGAATCAGGTAATGTATACCCTAATTGTAAAGTCCTTAATCTAACATAAGATGCATCTTGAATGGCTAAAGAATTTAGGTTAAGAACTCCATCTGAGTTTGGTCTTGGGAAAGTTGTAGAAGGATTTTCTGGAGTATAGTAAGGTACATCAACACCGTTAATTATACCTCTTAGAGCACCACCTGAATTATAATCTGCTAGTACATTGTTATATTTTGTTGCTCCTTGTACTGCATAAAAATCTAAAAACAAATTAAATCCTTTATACGAAAGGGTTGTAGATAATGAACCAAACCAATCTGGATTTCTATCTGTAAATACTTTATCTTCTTCTGTAATTTTCCCGTCCGGAATACCAGTTAAATTACCATCAGCATCAAGACCATTGGTGTCTTTAATTTTAACATCACCAGCTCTTAAGTTAGCTTGTGTAAAAGTTGACTCAGGATTCGCTTGAGGTGCATTTGCAAAATCTTCTCCTTCTTGCCATATCCCATCAAATTGAAAATGCTTTAAAACGCCTATGGATTGCCCCACATAGTAACCAAAATTATTATCATCAAGTATAGGGTCACCATTTGCATCATCATATAGCTCAATTAACTCATTCTTATTGTTTGAAAATATTGTTGAAACAGACCATTTAAAATCACCTTTATTAATAATATTAAAAGTTAATCCTAATTCCAATCCTTTATTTTGAAGTTTCCCTGCATTAAAATATGTAAAGTCATATCCAGTAATTGATGGAACACCTCTTCTTAACAACAAGTCTTTTGTATTTGAGTTATAATATTCAATACTACCTGTTAAAAAATTATTAAACACATTAAAATCAAGTCCAATATTAAATGTAGTTACAGTCTCATGTTTTAATTCTGAATTTGGTAAAACTCCCGAAGGGGAATAGCCAGTTGTAGATTCACCATCAAATACATAATGTTGTCCATCTGCAGTAAATAATGATGTGTAAGGGTTTTTAAGTGCGTTAGCCAAAGAACCATAACTTATTCTTAACTTTAATTGACTAATCTGATCAACATCTTTTAAAAAACTTTCATTGTGCAATTTCCACGCAGCAGCAAATGCAGGGTTATATGTCCATTTATGATCATCTGCATTAACAGAAGCTCCATCCGCTCTTAAAGTTGCTGTAAACATATATTTATCCATTAAATTATAACGAGCTCTACCCATAAATGATGATGTTCTCACTTTGGTCTTTTTTCTATCAATATCAAAACTATTAATTGCATTAGATATACCATCATATCCTAACTCTTCATTGGTAAAGCCTTTCCCTTCAGAGAAAGTTTGAGAAAACTTGTTTTCATCTATTGCTTGTACAAAAGTTAAATTGAAAGCATTATTATCATTAATTCGTTTATCATAAGTCAAAATATTCTCAATAAGGTAAGACTCTCTTAATGTATTGGTAATTCTTGCTATACCATTATCATTATCTCCTGCTGAACTTAACGATGTAAAATACTGCCCTCTTTCTGAATTATTTCTAGAAAGTGATGCTTTTAATTGATATGTTAAATCATTGGTTATTTGTACTTTTGGAATTACTGTTACAACATAACCATTTGCTTTATCATCATCATCATGTTCTCTTAAGTTCCATAATGGACTTGTAGCAGATAATTCCTCACCACTTGGATATCTTACGATATCTCCATTATCATCATACGCTTTACCAAGTGGTGACATTGTAATTACATTCACATTAATTGGTCTCTCCAAATAAGAGTCATTGATGTTAATATCAACAATCGCTGAAACTCTATCTGAAATTTTTTGATCAAGATTTAAACGTAAATTCTTTTTAGTGAAATTTGAAGTTGGAATGATTCCTTTTTCTTTAAAATAATTTACACTTGCATATACTTTAGTTAAATCTGTACCACCTGAAATACCTATAGACTGGCTATTAATAGTTCCTGAGCTCAATAATTCATCATCCCAATTAACAAAATCATTATTTGCAATAGATCCTAACTCTACCTCTGAAAATATATCAGAATCGATAGGATAGGCATCATTTGCATCAGTAGCTCTAAAAGCTTCACGTCTTAATTGCGCAAAATCCTGACCTCCATAGACATCAAAATTTTTGGTGACATTTTTCTGGGTTAAATAACCATGATAAGATACGCTTACTTTATTATTTCCTCCACTTTTTGTTGTAATTAAAACTACACCGTTAACCGCTCTAGATCCGTAAATAGCTTGTGCTGATGCATCTTTTAAAACTTCTATAGATTTAATATCATCCGGATTAATGTCACTAATGCCACCATCTCTAATTACACCATTAACCACATAAATTCCATTAGTATTTCCTTCAATAGATCCGCGACCTCTAAAAATAAGTTTAGATTCTCCACCTGGTCTTAATGATCCGGTTCCAACATCAACCTTAAGTCCAGCAACTCTACCTCTCAACATTTCATTTACATCAGATGTTGGGGTAACTAATGCTTTTTTAAGATCTGCTTTTGCAACAGAACTTACCAAATCACTTTTCCTTTGAGTACCATAACCTACAACTACTACTTCGTCTAACGCATTCACATCTATTTGAAGTGTAATAGTCATTGATTCATCAGTAATTTGAATCTCTTGATCTTTAAATCCTATATAAGAAATCACTAAATACGTAGCGTTCTCACTTACTTCTAAAGAAAAATTTCCATCAAAATCAGTTGATGTCCCATTGTTTGTTCCTTTTTCAAGGATATCAGCACCGGGTAATGGCGAATTGTCTTCAGAAGAAAGTACAGTTCCTGTTATTGTTTTTTGTGATTGTGCTGAAGCTACAATAACGCTAAACAATAAAAAAAGTGAGAAAAAAAATCTTACTTTTTTAAAATTTAATTTTTGTTTCATGAAATTTGAGTTAAGTTAAACTTATTAATTTTTGTTCCTGTAAATTATTTAGGATTAATAATATTATAAAATTACATTCAAATACTATTAAATTGACAAAAATGGACACAACAAAAAACATACAATACAATGTTTTTTTGTTAAACTCTCTACAATATTATTTAATACACTGATTTTCAAATATATATTTATAATTAGAAGAGCTCAAAAACAACTATTAAATTGATTATTAGGGTGTTTTTTAGTTTTTGTTGTGGTAATGTTGTAGTGTTTACTATTTATGTTGTAGAGCTAAACTGATAAAATATGATCAATAAGTCCTGAATCATGTGACAAATTCATTTTTTTTCTCAACCTATAACGTTTTATTTCAACACTCCTAACGGTAATGTTAAGTAAGGGAGCTATTTCCTTTGAAGAAAGATTTAATCTTAGATAGGCACAGAACCTTAAATCATTTGGTGATAAATTAGGATGCTTTTCTTTAAGTCTGTTCATAAAGTGTTTGTCTGTATTGTTAAATGCCTTTTCAAATTTCTCCAAATCATTTTTATTGTTTAAATTTTGATCAATAAGTTTAAGAACAGACTTTACTTTAAGAGAATGACTATGAATTTCTTTTAACTCCTTCTTAATTTGATTTAACATTTTATTTCTTTTAACAATATTCATCATTGAAATAGCCATTTCTCTGTTTTTATTTTCAATGTCCATTTTTAGATTATCATTGTTAATCTTCATGATCAAACGTTCATTCTCAAGCTGTTCATCCTTATGTTTTTTATTATAATACTTTTTATAGGATCTATGAATAAGAAAAATAAGCAAAAAGCTTATTATTCCATAAACCCCAAGGGCAATATTAGATAAGAACCATGGACGATTTATCTTGAACTGATAATTTATTGTATTAGATGAAAGTTTACTTCCTATTTTTGACCTGATCTCTAATTCATAATCTCCAAATGATAAATTATCAAATTTAACTTCTGATTTATCTGTCCAATTACTCCATTCATCATAATATCCTTTGAGTTTATATTGATACTTTACCTTAATATACTTGCTATATCTCGGAACACTAAACTTAAATACAATAGAATTCTGTTTAAAACTAAAATCACCCAATTTATCAAGATCTATACTTTTTGCTGGAGCCCCTAACGGATTAATAATAACCTCTTTCAAGAATAATTCAAATGGTTTGCTTCCTTTTGTGTTTTCCAAATCTAACTTAATATATCCATTAGTAGTTCCCAATAGGTAATTATCACCTCTAAGATGTGCAACATTTTCATAACCAGTATTCGCTTTTCTTTGCAATGCAGGAATATCAATCAATTCATATTTATATTTATTGGAAAGATTATCAACAGAAACTACAATAATACTTTCCTTTGAGAAGATCCATAATTTATTAGATCTATCAACAACAAGTTTTCCAGAAAAATACGCTTTTCCGGATACTAAAGGAGTTAGTAAAGTATCCTTAATAAATTTATTGCTTAAAGTATCAAGAATAAAAATACCTTTATTATTCTCATAAAAAAGTTCCTTATTGAATTTTACAAGACTCGTATTTCGGCTCAATGATACAGATGAATCTTTATAAATATTTTTAACCTTTTTAAAAAGTGGATCTAAATGTAGACTGAACACGCCACGATATCCATGATTCACCCAAATATCATTATCACCAAAAGGTTCAAAAAATCTTACTGAATAATCAAATCCCTTAACTTTCCAACCTAATACCCAATCATCTTTCTTTTTATTAATTACATATAAACCCTTATAATTTCCTTGTAACAGATGATTTTCTAAACCTGGAATTTCTTTAAAATTCCAGGTTCCTGGTATATCAGAAATCATTTTAGCTTCATTATTCAAAATTTGAAAGGTGCCTTTATGGTGACCACAAAACAATACATCTTTGTATTCGAAAATACTCCAAACTTGCCCTGTTGTACCTTGCATAAATTGAAACTCTTCATTTTTACCTAATTTTTTATAAAACAGACCCTGATTTGTACCTAAATAAAGAAAATCATGATATACAATTGAAGCATATACAGTTCCCAATTTACCTTTTTTGTCATTATAAATTTTGATCGCAGAATCAATGTTTATACAATTGAGACCATCATCCAATCCTACCCAAATATTGTTATCAAGATCTTCATAAATAGACAAAATAGTATTATTATTGAGTCCATTATCCTGATCGAAATGATACAACAACTTCCCGTTTTTATCTAAATACATAAGACCATTAGCAATCGTACCTAGTAAAATACCTCCATTTTGAATTTGTAAACTACTGTAAATATGAAAATTTGAAAGTAACTCGTCTACTTCTGTATTCCATTTAGCAACTCTATTTTCACTGTAAATAAAAAATCCTGAGTTTTTTGTAAGTAAAAGTAGATCATTATCTTTTTGACAAATTTTAACTACTTGTTCATCCTTAAACAAAGGTTCCTTAATTATAAGCTCAGGTTTGCCTGCCTTAATTAAATAAATTCCTTCATTAGAAACATTATAATAGACTTGATTATTAACAATGTAAACATTTATAATGGCATTATTTGATTTTATAATATTGAATTTTTTTGAATTTGTATTGTAAAAATAGATTCTATTTAAAGATCTAAATAATACCCAATCTTTAAAAGCTACGATATTCCAAATATGTTCATCTTCCAACATTTTTTCACTCAGTTGAGGTAATAATGAAGAATAGACAAGTTTTCCTTTAGGATCTTTTTTCCAAAAACCAAACTCCATGTAAGCCCCAGTAAAGATCTTTTCCTTAACTACCTTAACTGCCCTTATAACAGTATTGTTAGGTGATGGATACAACAGCCATCTTGAACCATCATACTCTAAAAGACCATCATTATTTGCTATATAAATATACTTATTATCCGCTTGCGAAATCATCCAATTTTGATTTCCCGCATTGTAAATACTCGATGGAAAATTTTCAATTGGTGGTAATTCCTGCGAAAATATATGTAAGGAAATAAACGAAAAAAAAATAAAAAAACGTAGATACATATTCAAATTAATTCACTTTGTGAATTTATAAAATTATTTTGAAAAAACAATCAATGATTGATTCCTTAAACCAGTTTAAATATAATGATTTTAAACCTTATCAGTTTTGTATTTTTGTATAAAAAAAAACTAGCTAAAACAAATCAGTATGCTTGATATAGAAAAAGTTCGTAAAGATTTTCCTATTTTAAAAAGAAAGGTAAACGGTAAACCACTTATTTATTTTGATAATGCTGCAACCTCACAAAAACCACAAATTGTAATTGACAGTATCGTTGATTATTACAGCAATTACAATGCAAATATTCATAGGGGTGTGCACACTTTAAGTCAGGAAGCAACCAATGCTTACGAAGAAGCACGCATTAAAATTCAAAAGCATTTTAATGCTGAAAAGTCACATGAAATTATATTTACATCGGGTACAACCCATGGCATAAATCTAGTTGCTACCGGATTTTCGTCTATTTTGCAAAAAGGAGATGAAATTATTGTTTCGGCTTTAGAGCACCATAGCAATATTGTTCCATGGCAAATGCTTTGTGAAAGAACTGAAGCTGTTTTAAAAGTGATTCCAATGACCCTTAAAGGGGAATTGATCATGGAGGAATACGATAAATTATTATCAAAAAACACCAAACTTGTTTTTGTCAACCATGTATCCAATGCACTGGGCACTATCAATCCAATCAAGAAAATCATTGACAAAGCACACTCATTTGGTGCAGCTGTTTTAATTGACGGAGCACAGGCAACACCTCATATCAAACCAGATATACAGAAATTAGATTGTGATTTCTATGTTTGTTCAGCACATAAATTATGCGGGCCAACCGGAATTGGAATGTTGTTTGGAAAAGAAGAATGGCTAAATAAATTACCTCCTTATCAGGGTGGTGGCGAAATGATTGCTAAAGTTACTTTTGAAAAAACTACTTATGCAGATCTGCCTCACAAATTTGAAGCCGGTACACCCAATATTTCAGGTGGAATTGCTTTTGGTGTAGCATTGGATTATCTGAACGGAATCGGTTTTGAAAATATTGCAACTTATGAAAAAGAACTTTTAGATCTTGCTACTAAAAAACTTTTGGAAATAGAAGGTTTAAAAATTTATGGTCCCTTAGAGAATAAGGCTTCTGTAATTTCATTTAATATTGAAGGAATTCACCCATTTGATATAGGTACTATTATTGATAAATTAGGAATTGCAGTAAGAACGGGACATCATTGTACACAACCCATCATGGATTTCTATAAAATACCAGGAACTATAAGAGCTTCCTTTTCTTTTTATAATACCAAAGAAGAAATTAATGTTTTTATTGAAGCTGTTAAAAGAGCAAGGAATATGTTACTTTAAATTGTTTATTTACTCATTTTAAAAACTAATGTATGAAACCTTTTATTTTTATTTTACTATTAAGCCTTACCGCAAAATCATGCGATGAAACCAAACATATTTATATTGCAAATCATCTAGTTGACTGTGAAGGAGTAGCTCCACAAAAATGCATGCTTATAAAAGAAAAGATTGTAGATGAATGGACTACCTTTTATGATCAAATAGAAGGGTTTGAATATGAAGAAGGCTATGAGTATTTATTAAATGTTAAAATCAAAATTATAAAAAATCCTCCTGCGGATGGCTCTAACTTAGAATACACATTGGTGGAAGTCTTTGAAAAAAAGAAAACCGAAAAACAAATCACTTTAAATAATAAATGGAAAGTGATTTCTATGCTAGGTATTGATGATCTCAAAATTAACCCTACTATTCAATTTGATGCGAATGAAAAAAAGATTTCAGGTTTTGCCGGATGTAACAACTATTTTGGAAGCTATGATCCTGAATCAATTCAACTCGATTTTAGTAAAATGGGAATGACAAGAAAAATGTGTCTGGATATGACTGTCGAAAATACCCTTACAAACCATTTAAGAAATGTGTCTTATTACAAAATTGAAAACAAAGTATTGTCATTTTATAGTTCAAATGATGAAACTTTGATCACATGCGAGTTAGAATAATTCGTATCAAATAATAAGGCAAAAAGTTTAACTGTAATACTTTGCAATATGAATGAAATTTGAAATAAATTTCTATTTTAAGGCAATTCGTAATCAGAGTTTTTTACAATTTTAATTTTCCGTTTTCGGAGAATTGCGACTCATACCCTTCATCAATCAAAAGATCTTTCTTCTTTGATACTAAAACGGCTAATCGATCACATCGTTCATTTTGCGGATGATTGCTATGACCTTTTACCCACTCAAATTTTACTTGATGCTTTTTATAAACTTTTAAAAACCTTTTCCACAGATCAGGATTCTTTTTATCTTTAAATCCTTTTTTTACCCAACCAAAAACCCAACCTTTTACGACTGAATCTATCACATATTTAGAGTCGGAGATAACCAAAATTTCCAAGCCTTCTTTTTTTAATTGCTCTAAAGCAACGATCACAGCAAGTAACTCCATGCGGTTGTTGGTTGTTTTTCTATAACCTTGTGAGAACTCTTTTTTATACGGCCTACCCACCCATTCCATCACAATACCATAACCACCCTTACCAGGGTTTTCGCTACAAGCTCCATCTGTATATATATGTACATCCATTATTGCTCTTTCAAAATAATATCTTCTATAACCTTTGGGAAATTTTTCTGTTCCAGAGTATGAATCTTCGCTGCAACATCATTTGGTGTATCTTGATCTGTTAAAGGAACTGATTCTTGAAAAACAATTGCTCCTTCATCATAATTTTCATTCACATAATGAATAGTAATTCCTGATTCTTTCTCTTTATTTGCAACCACCGTTTCATGAACATGTTTTCCGTACATTCCTTTGCCTCCATATTTTGGCAATAAAGCAGGATGAATATTGATGATCTTATTCGGGAAAGAATGAATAATTTCGGTAGGAATTTTCAATAAAAATCCGGCAAGAATCAAATAATCAGCTTCTTGTTTCAAAATATTTTCAAAATCTGATGAAAATAGCTCCTTTTTAGAAAAAACTCTATATAGAATTTTTAACCTATCAGCTCTTTCAATCACACCAGCATTTTTATTATTTGTAAATACACAAACTACTTTTATAGAGGGATGATCTTCAAAATAATTGATAATATTTTCAGCATTTGTACCTGATCCCGAAGCAAAAACAGCAATTCTAACCATCTGATTCAATTTTAATAACTAAGACAAAAAAAAGCATTTAAATTCATAATTCTACTATAAAATTATTAATTTTATCATCTGTAGAATTTCAAAAAACAGATTTTTTGGACTTTTTATTGATTTAAATCGAAAATATATTATTTTTGCAGCATTAATTAAAATTATAAAAATTATAAAAATTATGTCAGACATTGCATCAAGAGTAAAAGCCATTATCGTAGATAAGTTAGGCGTTGACGAAAACGAAGTTACTAATGAAGCTAACTTTACTAACGATTTAGGAGCAGATTCACTAGATACTGTTGAACTAATCATGGAATTTGAAAAAGAATTTGATATCCAGATTCCAGATGATCAAGCAGAAAATATCGGCACTGTTGGTCAAGCAGTTAGTTATATAGAAGAAGCTAAAAAGTAATCGAAATATAATCAATTAAATTACGGGTTTAATTAAAACAAATTAATTAAGCTCGTAGTTTTGTTTTTAATATTTAAAAAATAATCCATTTTAAATGCAATTAAAACGAGTAGTTGTTACAGGTTTAGGAGCACTAACACCCATTGGGAATAATGTTAATGAATACTGGGAAGGTTTGGTCAACGGTGTTAGCGGAGCAGCTCCAATAACACATTTTGACGCCTCAAAATTCAAAACTCGTTTTGCATGTGAGCTTAAAAACTTTAATGTTACTGATTATCTGAACAGAAAAGATGCTCGAAAAATGGACAAGTTTACCCAATATGCAATAATTGCTTCAGATGAAGCTATTGTAGATTCAGGATTGGATTTTGATAAAGAAAACAGAAATAGAATTGGTGTAATATGGGGCGCTGGAATTGGCGGTTTAGAAACTTTTCAGAATGAAGTTTTAGAATATGCCAAAGGAGATGGCACTCCCCGATTTAACCCTTTCTTTATTCCAAAAATGATTGCAGATATCGCACCTGGTCAGATCTCAATCAAGCACGGTTTACGAGGCCCGAATTTTACTACGGTTTCAGCATGTGCTTCTTCAGCAAATTCATTGATTGATGCTTTAAATTATATTCGTTTAGATCAGGCTGATGTTATTATTACGGGAGGATCAGAAGCATGTATTACCATTGCAGGAGTTGGAGGTTTTAATTCACTTCAGGCAATGTCAACTCGTAACAATGATCCGGCAACAGCATCAAGACCATTCGATAAAGATCGTGATGGATTTGTAATTGGCGAAGGAGCAGGATCATTAGTATTAGAAGAATACGAACATGCAAAAGCCCGTGGAGCAAAGATCTATGCCGAAGTTATTGGCGGCGGACTTTCTGCTGATGCATATCATATTACAGCACCACATCCCGAAGGATTAGGAGCAAAAGCTGTAATGGAAAACTGTTTACAAAATGCGGGAATAAAACCGGAAGAAGTAGATGCTATAAATTTACACGGAACAGCTACACCTCTTGGTGATATTGCTGAATTAAAAGCTGTTAAAGCTGTTTTTGGTGACCATGCATATAATTTAAATATCAACTCTACCAAATCAATGACTGGTCATTTACTTGGAGCAGCCGGAGCAATAGAAGCGATCGCTTCAATTTTAGCGATCAATAACAGTATCGTTCCTCCAACCATCAATCATTTTACTGATGATGATCAAATTGACCCAAAATTAAACCTTACTTTTAACAAAGCTCAAAAAAGAGAAGTGAAAATTGCCATGAGTAATACTTTTGGGTTTGGTGGTCACAATGCTTGTGTTTTATTAAAAAAATTCACTGATTAGAAATAAATGAATATCCTTCGCAAAATAAGAATTTCTCGATCTGATAAGGATGAGGAATTTTATTCTGCAATTAAAGAAATAGTGGGTTTTAAACCAAAAAACATCAACCATTACAAAGAAGCTTTCACACATAGTTCTTTAAAAAAAATCAATCCAAATGGAGGATATCCACTTAATTATGAGCGTCTTGAATTTTTAGGAGATGCCCTTTTAGGTTCAGTAATTGCCGACTATCTTTTTAAAAAGATCCCTAAAGGGGATGAAGGTTATTTAACACAAATGCGATCAAAAATTGTAAGTAGGGAACATTTAAATGAATTGGGAAAAGATTTAGGTCTGATTACTTTTGTTAATAGTTCCGTTCCAAATCAAAATTTTGGTAACAATATTCATGGTAATCTTTTTGAATCTCTAATTGGAGCCATTCATTTAGATAAAGGTTATAAATTCACCGAGCAATTTATATACAAAGTAGTTATAGAGCCTTATGTTGATATTGAAAGACTAGAAGGTAAGATTACAAGTTACAAAAGTGTTTTATTTGAATGGTGTCAAAAGAACAAGAAAAAAATAAAATACAGTGTTTATGAAGATACCGGGAATGACTCATTAAAGCATTTTAGTGTTAAGTTATTTATCCAGAAGGAACTGGTTGCAAAAGGAAGAGCCACATCTAAGAAAAAAGCAGAAGAAATTGCTTCAAAAAGAGCTTATTATAAATTTCAAAATCTAATTGAAAAATAAATCTTTTTTGTTTTAATATAACTATTCTAGACTTTCATTAAAGATAAATCAAAACTATCTTTATTTTTGTAAAGATTTAAATTAAGAAAAGTGTCAAAAATTCACAGTTTTGATTTTGAATATGATCACGATTATATTTTAATAGGAATTCATACCACATTGAATGATTATCGACTCGCTTATTTTTTAAACAAAGAATTAAAATTGTTTTTAAAACGATTTAAAAATGATTTGGATTTTTCATTAAAAAAATGTGGTTTCCCTTTTTATTTATATGAAGATGAAGCTTCTTTTATATCTTGGTCACTAATATCAAATAAATATATTTCTGTTGATAGTGTTCAATCAGATAATAATTTGTTTAATGAAGAAACAAAAACTCAGTTTTTAATTCCAGAAAAGAAAAAAGTAGATTATTTTATCAAAATATGCGGATATATCAAAAATGAAAAACTGGAAAATATTTTATCAAAAATAAAAGAAACTGAAAAAATAATTACATCTTATACCATTGATCCCAATACATTAAAATCAAGGGACAATTTAATATTCTAGACAAATGAAAATACAAAAAAAGACAAAAATAGTTGCCACCTTAGGACCTGCTATAGGCAGTATTGAAAAAATAAAAGAAATGATGCTGGCAGGCGTTAATGTTTTCAGAATTAATTTTTCACACGCTGATTATAAAAATGTTATCCAAAATATAAAAGATATTAGATCTTTAAATAAAGAAAATAACTGGCATGTTGCTGTTTTAGCAGACCTGCAAGGTCCAAAACTACGGGTAGGTGTAATGGGCAAAAAGGTAAAACTAAAAAAAGGAGATACTTTTACTTTTACTACGGAAAAATGTGAAGGCGATGAAGAAAAAGCTTATATGACGTACAAAAATTTTCCAAAAGATGTAGAAGCCGGTGAACAAATACTTGTAGATGATGGTAAACTATTATTTGAAGTGATTGAAACTGATAGAGAATCAGTTGTTAAAACTAAAGTCTTACGTGGTGGAAAATTAAAATCGAAAAAAGGCGTTAATTTACCTAATACAAAGATATCATTACCGGCACTTACAGAAAAAGATATAAAAGATGCTATTTTTGCTATCGAAAATGAAGTAGATTGGATTGCTTTATCTTTTGTTAGAACTCCTGAAGATCTTATTCAATTAAGTGATCTTATCAAAGAAAAATCACTCTATAAAATTCCAATCATTGCAAAAATTGAAAAACCTGAAGCTGTTGATAATATCAACCATCTTACTTCACATTGTGATGGAATAATGGTCGCCCGTGGTGATCTTGGAGTAGAAATTCCGATGCATGAAGTCCCTATTATCCAAAAAATGCTGGTTCGCAAGGCAAAAGAAGCAAGAATTCCAGTAATTATTGCTACTCAAATGATGGAATCAATGATCACAAGTCAGGTTCCAACTAGAGCAGAAGTAAATGATGTAGCAAATTCAATAATGGACGGAGCAGATGCAGTAATGCTTTCTGGAGAAACTTCAATAGGAGAGTTTCCTATTGAAGTAATACAAGCAATGAGAGATATTATTGAAAGTGTGGAAGATTCAGATCTTATTCATAGCCCGGTGAATACGGTTGAATGTGTGAATGAACGTTTTATAACCAAAGCCATTTGCCGCCAGGCTGCCTATTTAGCTGATTCTGTAGAAGCTACTGCAATCACTACTTTAACCAATAGTGGTTATACTGCTTTTCAAATTTCTTCTTGGAGACCAAAATCAAATATTCTCGCATTTTCTGATAACCCAAGAATTTTAGCTATGCTAAACTTACTATGGGGTGTAAAAGCTCAATTTTATGATAGAGTGGTAAGCACAGATGATACAGTACAAGAAATAAACCGAATAACTTTAGAAAAAGAGTACGCAAACAAAGGTGACTTTGTGGTTAATTTAACATCCATGCCAGTTCAGGCGAAAGGAATGGTAAATACTTTGAGGATCTCACAGTTGTAAACCAACATGTTTTATGATTTAGATTTTACAGCCTAAAAAAGGCTATAAAATCGTTGTATAATATTAATGCGATCGTTTTAACTGCTTATTTTCCTATTTTAATTTCTCAATTTCATTTATGATATTTGTATTTGATTAATTGAACCTACTGTTTTATCCTATCAATTGCATACCATCCTTTATCAAATGTGCAATGGTTTTATTATGTTAGCCATCCCCCGTTTTTTTAGTTGAACATTATATTTAGCTGTCCATCATTTATATCAGAGGGTGTCTTTATTATATTTTGTCTTGTTCTTGTTGGC
>JADGEA010000053.1:13311-21507 GCA_016744615.1 Flavobacteriaceae bacterium | reverse complement strand
TAAATTCATGGTAGAGCCATAAAGGTTTTACTGCTATTTTAATGGAGGATGTCATTTCGACAGAAATATGTTTTTTGGTATAAAAGAAACATATTGACGAGAAATCTCACTAATTCTATACTTTGAGATTCCTCATCACTCCTAAGGTCGTTCTGTCGGAATGACAAATCAATACTTTTTCAACTAAATTCATGGTAGAGCCATAAAGGTTTTACTGCTATTTTAATGGAGGATGTCATTTCGACAGAAATATGTTTTTTGGTATAAAAGAAACATATTGACGAGAAATCTCATTAATTCTATGCTTTGAGATTCCTCATCACTCCTAAGGTCGCTCTGTCGGAATAACAAATCAATACTTTTTTGATTAAATTCATGCTAGAACCATAAATGTATAAATTTTTTACTGGGAAGTATTTTATAAATGTTTGTTTTTTGCTTGTAAAGAAGTCATCATAAAAAGAAAACGCTGTAATAAAAAATCACAGCGCTTTCACAAAACAAACAACAAATTAAACTCAGGTTATGCAACCTGAACTTTTCTATAATCAAGGTTTTTAAGCATTTTGCGTAAACCTAGAGCAGGACGGAAGAGTATCCTTGCCTTTTTTACCATTCCGGAATGTGTGTTTTCTAAGGAATCACTTCCTTGAGATGAAACACTTAATCGAAATGTTCCTAATTCACCAAGTCTTACAATTCTTCCATCTCTCAACTCCTCGATAATATTTTTTTCGAGTGCTGATAAAACATTGTAACAATCACCCGGTGTTAGGGTGCTTTGGTAAGCAATTTTTTCTGCCAACCTTTTTAAATCTATACTACCTTCAGAAATGGCTGCGGCGTAGTATTTTTCCGGAGCGGTTAAATCATTCGGATTCTTCCGCTTTAAAAACTTTAACTTAATCATGTCAAATTTTTTAAATGAATACTAATTTTTGTATCACTATAATACGTTTGTAAAATTAATACAAATAAATTAGTATAAATAAAATCTATAGTTCTTTTTATCAACAATTACAGTTGATAAAAATATTTAAATTTTAAAATACAATAAATGAGCTATATAATGACATTTATAGAATTATAGGCTTTAAAATCTACATTTAAAAAGTAATATTTATCATAAGAAAACGTTATAGTATGATACCCTTTTTTGATTTGAAATTTTTATAGAATTTTTTAAGATATTCTTTATTTAGATTTATTTTCCTAGGTAGAGTAAGAGTCGTACAACCCTTAAAAAATAAGGATGCATTTTATAAAGCATTTGATATAACAACAGTTCGTTACAAACTTATTTAAAAGACTGATATTTAGTAATTTAAATGCTTGTTTTTTGATTTTACACAATAAAACATAAGTCGCAGATTATCAATATAATACCAATTCAAAGAAAATAATATAAACACTTGATATTCTTTGTTTTACATGATTTGTGATTTTTAATTAAAAAAATTTTAACGAACTATTGATATAAAAGAAGGGGATAAAATGTATATGGAGCCAGAAAAACGTGTTAGGATTTGGTAATTTTAAATGTTGATAAAACTAAGATCTCGATGCAATTGTATCGAGGTTTTTTTATTGTTCCAGAATGTGCATTCAGGGCTTCACTTTAAGTGAAACCCTGAACGATAAGTTTGATTATTTATTAGATCTTAATTAGAAAAGTCTTTTATCCGGAGTTTGTCTTTGGTCGTATTTTAGATCGCTTAAAGCGGAAGATTTTATACCAATAAAGAAATAATAAGTAGCTCTATCACCAAAAGGAACCCAGTTAAAACTAAATCTCCAGCTATCCAGATCTCTTTCAAAACGAAGTTGAGTGTAGGTAATACCCTTGTTTTCAAAGTCATATCCAGAAGAAATTCCCACGCTCCATTTTGGTGAAAATTCTAGATTACCTGATACCTGAAGTGAATTTGCTGAAATTCTATTTTCAGCTCTAGCATTGGTATAGTTTAGGGAATATCTAAACCTAATATCCCAGGGCATTTCGGCATTATACAATTTTGCAACTTTCATCTTATCTTCTTTATTGCTGTTTAATTGTTGTCGGTTGTCCGATAGGTCTTTACCAAAAAAATCATCCCGCCCAGTATTGTTTTGGTTATTTTGATTGTTTGATGAGCCTGAAGAAGTTGATTTGTTTTTGCCGATTTCTTTACTGCTAATGGAATAATTGGCTGATAAGCCCGCATTGGTTAACCGGAATAGACTTCCGCCATTATTGATGTTAAAGGTGTTGATCTTGCTACCATTTGCATTGATAGCATAAGGATCCATTGTTGCATTTAAATTGATATTTAACTTATTCTTTAATAACACCGTTCCGGCTGTCATTCGTACCGGACTCCATTTTAATGAATCGGCAGCCATATTATAGTTTGTTGAAAAATTTAAATTATTCAAAAGTTTTATTTTTTTAAATTTATCCTTTTCTGATTCTTCATTTCCGGCAACTTTTGCTTCCAAAGTATTATTTAATGAAAAACCTATACTGTTATTTAAACCTCTGCTTGGACTGCCGTACATACCATTTTGAAATCTGGTATATTCCCGCATATCATCCGGATCTAAACTTGCCTGATATTCGTCATAATAGTTGCTAAAATCAGGTCTGTAGTTATAAGATATTGATGGCCTTACAACATGTCTGATAGCCTGTAATTTTCCCTTTTTAAAATTAAACGTTCCATAAAAAGTTGTAGATGCAGAAACATTTGCTCCCCATTCTCTAAAAGAGTCAAAGCCATTGATGGTATCCGTTACAACTTCATCAATATCGTCATCCCAGTTCTTTTCTATCGTTTTAAAGTACCATACATCTTTGTAACTGGCGTTAGGTGATACGGTTACAAATTTCAAGAATTTCATGTTAGTTCCCATGCTAACATCGTGTTTAACACCAGTTTGGGCGTTTGTCCACATTTCTGCAGTCCCAAAATCATCATCTGTAGTCGAAACCCTGTTTTGGGCACTCATGGTATAAGTTACGCCTAAATTATGGATTGGATTTTTTTTCATTCCAAATTTAGGAGCAAAGGGATAGATACGATCCATATTGAAATTCAAAGATGGTAAATTCATATCAATTCTTTCGGTATTTGTATTTTGTGTATGTGTTAATGAGGCATTTAGATTAAATGGCGTACCATCAAACTTTTTGAAATACGAAATAGAAGAACTAAATGTATTGGTAATATAATGAGGTGAACTAGATTCGTTTAAAGAGTTTCTAAAAAAGCTACTGCTACCAAAATTTACCGAAGCCGAAAAACGTGAACTTGGATTTGCCTGTGTTGACTGGCTGTGTGACCATCTGACAAAAAAATTAGTAGATCTACTATAATCGGGAAATCCTCTTTCACTATTGACCAAATTTTCATATCGAAAACTAAAATTACCGGTAAAACGATATCTTAAGGAATAGCTTGATTCAGTTCTCATTCCCCAACTACCATTGGTGTAAATATCTGCAAGTACTGCCAGATCAACATAATCATTCAATGCAAAATAATAACCTCCATTTTGTAAAAAATATCCTTGGTTTTGGTTTTCACCCCAGGTTGGAATTAAAAAACCAGATGCTCTTCCTTTTGTGATAGGAGCATAAAAGAAAGGTAAAATAAGTGGGGTAGGCACATCTGCAATTACCAAATTGCTAAAACCACCAACGATCTTACTGTTTGGCACAATCTTGATATTGGAAGTTGAAATATAATAATCAGGTTTTTCTTTGGTAGAAGTTGTAAATTTTGCCTTGCTGATATAAAAAGTACTGTCATTTTCTCTTTTGGTCAACTCACCCGAAATAAACATACCCTGTTGTTCTGTTCTTGAATTGTAAATAAGTGCTTTTTCATTTACAAAATTATAGATAAGTGAATCTTGAACTGATTCTTGGTCTCCCTGTTTAAAGACCGGTCTTTGTATGTATTCTCCTAAAGAGTCATAGATTCCCATGGCATATGCCAGACTGTTTTTGTAGTCTATGATAATTTTCCCAGCCTTTAATTCTATATCCTGATAATATAATTCAGCTTCATTGTATAGTTCAGCAGTTTGATTTTCAAAATCATTTGACATATAATCTTTTGCTATATGTTTGATGTTTGCTTCTAAAAACTCTTTATTTATTTTTGTGCTATCAGTTTGTGAAGTATCTAGTACAGAATTGTTTATGTCTTTTTTTTTCGATTTCTTAGTTCTTTCAGTTTTGGTTTCATCAACTTTACTAATTCTTCTTAATTGGTTAACTTGGGCATGACCCCAATAGTTTCCAAAGTAAAAAAATAGCAATAAAAAAACTATGTATCTTAAATTTGTATACAATGCTATAAATAGTATTTTTGTAAATAAATTATCTGATTTTTTAAAGTTACAAACTTACATATATTTTTTAGGGAAATATATTAAAGTTTGAAAAAACTAGAGCTTTTAAAACTATGTATATATCGTTGATTAAAAAAAAAATTCTTAAATATTTTCTTTCTGTTTTTAGTGCTATATTATTTTTTGGTGTTCCCCATAATGCATTTGCACAAGAGAAATTTACTGTAGTTTTAGATGCAGGTCACGGAGGAAAAGACCCGGGAAAACATGTTAAAAAATATAATGAAAAAGATATTGCTTTAAATATTGTGTTGTTAATAGGGAATAAACTTAAAAACAATAAAGATATTAAAGTGGTTTATACACGTAATAGAGATGTTTTTATAGGCTTAAAAGAAAGAGGAAAGATAGCAAATGATGCGGAAGCTAATCTGTTTGTTTCGGTGCATTGTAATGCCCATCATACACAGGCGAATGGCACAGAGACTTATGTATTAGGTTTGCACGCCAATAAGCAAAATTTTGAAGTAGCTAAACAAGAAAATGCTGTTATTTTTCTGGAAGATAATTATAAAGAAAAATATGCAGGTTTTGATCCTAATTCACCTGAGGCAGTTATTGGTTTGACCTTGATGCAAGAGGAATATTTAGATGAAAGTTTACTGGTAGCTAGCTATATACAAAATAATTTTACTAAAAAATTAAAGCGAGTTGACAGAGGTGTTAAACAGGCAGGATTTGCTGTTTTACACCAAACTTATATGCCTAGTGTTTTAATTGAGACAGGTTTTATTACCAATAAACAAGAGGGAGCATTTATTGGTTCAAAAACCGGTCAGGAAAAAATTTCAACTGCAATTTATGATGCTATCATGGAATATAAAAAACATCTAGACGAAAATATAGTGATAGAGGAAAAGCTAAAACCTATAGTTAAAAAGCCGGCTCCAAGAATTTACAAAGGGGTTAATTTTAAAGTGCAGATTTCTTCAAGCTCAAGAAAATTAGAACTTAAATCATATAATTTCAGCGGATTAAAGGAGGTTACGAGAGTAAAACAAGGAAGACATTATAAATATTATTATGGAAACACTTCCAATTATGATAAAGCTCTAAAATTACAGAAGAAAGCAAAATCCGTTGGATTTAATACTGCATTTATTGTTGCTTATAAAAATGAAAAAAAGGTTTCTGTATCTGAAATATTGAAATCTTCTCAAAAATAATTAGTAATATTGCTAAACTAAAATGTTAAATTTTGAAAGTGTCAAGAGAACTTAAAACAGGTGTTATAGCTATTTTAATTATTATTCTTGTAATATGGGGGTATAATTTTATGAAGAATCAAAAAGTATTTGATAATTCAAGAACCTTATATGCTGAGTATCACAATGTACAGGGGCTTGTCAAATCCAGTCCGGTTACCATCAATGGATTAATAGTAGGTAAGGTTGAAAAAATTTCTTTTCATCCATATAAAGAAGGTATATTAGTTGTAAATATTAATTTTACAGATGAAATAGAGTTTTCAGGCAATAGTGTTGCAGAAATTTATAGTCCAGATTTCATTAGTGGCAAATCATTAAAGATCAGAATAGCGTATGATGATGCTCCAATTGCCAAAAATGGCGATACTTTAATTGGTAAATTTGATTCTGGTATTTTAGGAACGATCAATGAGCAGATTGCACCTTTGCAAAATAAGGTAGAGAGTTTTATTGTGAATACAGATACAGTAATGTATAATTTGAATAGTGTTTTGGATATAGAAAACCAAAAGAATTTAAAATTATCATTAAAACATATGAGTGCTACTCTTGCAAGTTTTGAAAATTTTTCTAAGAATGCTGATAAAATACTTGCTGCTAATAATAATAAGATTGACAGTATTCTGAATAATGCAAATGTTGCCATGAACAGTTTTGCTGCTATAATGGACTCACTGCAAAAAGCTGATCTTGGAGCAACTGTGATTCGTTTACAAGTAACTTTAGACGGATTTAACAAATTACTGGATGGAATAGAGCAGGGTAATGGCAGTATAGGTAAATTAATGAAGGATGATCAATTGTATATTAATCTCGAAAATGCTTCAAAAGAATTGGAGGAATTACTTAGAGATTTAAAACTGCATCCTAAAAGATACGTAAACGTTTCTGTATTTGGAAAGAAGGAAAAACCATACGTGGAAGAGGTGAAAGAATAGTTGATAACTAATCATAAAAAAACATTGTTGTTTTTTTAACATTTTTTAGTTTTACTTTACATTTTATGATAAAATAGATTAATTTTAAAGGATAAAATATAGATAAAAAATTACATGTCTTACATTACAAATATAATTTTCGCAATACTGCTTATTATTGGTGTGGGTTTTTTTGTGCAAAACATCAAAAAGATCATCAGGAACATAAAACTAGGCAGAGACCTTGATCGTAGTGATAATTCTTCTGCGAGATGGAAAAACATGATCAATATTGCTTTGGGGCAGTCCAAAATGACAAGGCGACCTGTTGCAGGTATTCTTCATATCATCGTTTATGCCGGTTTTATCATTATTAATGTTGAGGTTATTGAAATCATAATTGATGGTTTATTTGGCACGCACAGGGTGTTTTCATTTGCCGGTGGATTGTATAGTTTTTTGATAGGTTCATTTGAGATACTTGCATTTTTAGTTTTGATATCTGTAATTATTTTTTGGATCAGAAGAATGATATTGAAAATTCCAAGATTCTGGAATAAAGAAATGACCAGTTGGCCTAAAAATGACGCATTGAATATTCTTTATTTTGAAATGGTATTGATGAGCTTATTTCTTATCATGAATGCTGCAGATTTTAATTTACAAAATATGGATGCTGCTCATTATGTGCATGCAGGGTCATTTCCTATCAGCAGTTATATCGCCAATTGGTTGCCTCAAAATGAAGGTACTTTGATATTTATTGAAAGAGGTGCATGGTGGATACATATTATTGGCATTTTTATCTTTTTGAATTATTTATACTATTCCAAGCATTTACATATTTTACTTGCATTTCCAAATACCTATTATGCCAATTTGAAGCCTCAGGGCGAATTTGATAATCTGCAATCGGTTACCGATGAAGTGAAAATGATGCTGGATCCTGATGCTGATCCTTATGCCGCTCCTGCGGAAACAGATACAGAAGAAATACCTGAAAAATTTGGAGCAAATGATGTTACAGATCTTTCATGGGTGCAGTTAATGAATGCTTATACCTGTACGGAATGTGGTAGATGTACCTCCGTTTGTCCGGCAAATCAAACCGGGAAAGAATTGTCTCCAAGAGCAATTATGATGAAAACTAGAGACAGACTGGAAGAAGTAGGAAAACTTATTGATAAGGATGGTGTGGAGAGTTTTAAGGAAAAAGGAGACGGTGGGTCACTTTTTAACACCATAAGTAATGAAGAAATATGGGCATGTACCAGTTGTAATGCTTGCGTTACGGAATGCCCTATAAATATTGATCCTTTGTCTATAATTGTAGATCTAAGACGCTTTTTGGTAATGGAACAATCAGCAGCTCCACAGGAATTAAATATGATGATGACCAATATTGAAAATAACGGAGCACCATGGCAATACAGCCAAATGGATAGGTTAAACTGGAAAGACGAGGAGTAATTAAAAGATTAAATAGTTGAATGATTGAAACATTAATTTAATATTCTATGAATTGTAGAATCTTTTAATTTTCAATCTTTAAATCATAAAATAATGAGTATAAAAGTACCAACAATGGCTGAAATGATGGCAGAAGGTAAAACTCCTGAAGTTTTATTTTGGGTTGGTTGTGCCGGTAGTTTTGATGATAGGGCAAAAAAGAT
>JADGEA010000053.1:0-13211 GCA_016744615.1 Flavobacteriaceae bacterium | reverse complement strand
ATATAATTGCTACAGGTTGTCCATTCTGTAATACAATGATGACAGATGGAGTTAAAAATAAAGAAAAAGAATCAGACATAAAAGTATTAGATATTGCAGAGTTGATAGCTACTGCAAATGATTTATAATATTTTAAATAATTGATATGCCTTTTGTAAGAGATAAAAATTTAGTAAATATCTATGAAGAGATCGATAAAGCAAATGATACGATTAGTACTTTATCAAATGCTTTAAAAGATGAAGAAGAGAATAACTCCCTGCTTAAAAAGCATAGAATTGTTTTAGGTGTATTTGCATTGTTATTATTGATCTTATTCCTTTGGTCTTTTTTACCTAAATCACGGCAATACAAAGAGGAGTATTTGATCAAAAATAATTTAAGTTTGATTGATACGGATTCTCTTCATAAGGTACAACGTAAAGCCAAACAGGTAGTTATTCTTGATTCTGTAAAAAATGCAACTAAATATATGCCAATAGTTTATGGTGTACAAATAGGAGCTTATAATAATTTTAGATCTAATTTAATATCTGATGATATTTCTCAGTTAGAAACATTTGAAGATAGTGGTTTTAATAAGTTTGCTGTGGGTAAATTTATAACTTATAAAGAGGCTATTCTATTAAGAGAAGACCTAAAACGTATTGGATTTAAGGATTGTTTTATTATTGCAAAATCGTATGGAATACCGGTTGAAATGAAAGAGGCTCTTGAATTGAGTGGTGAGAAATGGATACGGGGAACTACAAATTAATAATTCAATATTTTCTGTTTTGACCATAATTAAATCATGGATAAGTGCAGCTCGTTTACGCACCTTGCCCTTATCCCTTTCCGGAATTGTATTGGGTTCTTTTTTGGCTAATGCTGAAGGTAATTTTAATTTTATTATCTTAATACTTGCTATTTTAACTACGATTGGATTTCAGGTGATCTCTAATTTTGCAAATGATTATGGCGATGGGGTAAAAGGGACAGACAATCAAGATAGAGTTGGTCCGATGAGAGCCTTGCAAAGTGGTGAGATCAGCCCGAAACAAATGCTAAATGCTATTATTATTACTGGAATAATAACGATAATTGTTGCCATGTTTTTAATTTATGTTTCTTTTGGTAAGGAAAATATATTTTACTCTGTTTTGTTTTTTCTTTTAGGACTAGGAAGTATTGCTGCGGCGGTAAAATATACTATGGGTAAAAATGCTTATGGTTATTCAGGCTTTGGAGATATTTTTGTATTTCTTTTTTTCGGACTTTTAAGTGTTTGCGGGACATACTTTTTATATGTTCATTCTATTGATTATACCATTTTTTTTCCAGCTATTTCTGTTGGTTTATTGAGTGCAGGAGTTTTGAATTTAAATAATATGCGTGACAGAGAATCAGATGCTAAATCAGGTAAAAACACATTGGTAGTTAAAATAGGAGAGGAGTTTGCAAAACATTATCATTATTATTTGTTGGCAGCAGCCTTTCTGTTTGCACTTTTATATGTAATTATTCATTATCAATCTATTTGGCAGTTTGTTTTTATTTTTGCTTTTATTCCTATATTCAGGCATTTATATGTTGTTTATAATAATAAAAATGCTAAAAAATTAGATCCGGAATTAAAGAAATTAGCATTGAGTACTTTTCTATTTGCTTTTCTGTTTGGTTTGGGGCAAATTTTATGATAATAAATTTCAATAAAAGATTAATTTGTCTATTTTTGTGGCATAAATTAGCGTGGTGAAAAAATTATTATTAACTCATTTATTTCTTAATTTGTATTTGCTTGCTTTGATACAGCCGGCATTACCTGTTTTAGATTATTTGCTTAATTATAATTATATAGTAGCAGAATTATGTGAGAACAGGGATAAACCTATACAAACCTGTAATGGAAAATGTTATCTGGAAAAACAGGTAAAACAGCAATTGAATTTAACCCGTAGTGAGGAAACTCCAATGCCTCCTAAAGTTGATTTTGAAAAACTGATATCTCCCAAGGTTAAAAAATTTACTTATAAATTATTTGAAGTGAATTTAACCGAAAATAACACTTATTTTTATACCACTCTTATTGAGAGTGTTTTTTCTAATTCTCTTTTCCGCCCACCAATTTCTTAAATTATTTTCGATTGATTTGAGTAGATGATTCGTGTGATTGTGTATTCAAGTTATTAATCAAATATTCTTTCAAATTCATATTTAATAGTTGTGTATTTATATATAATTATTAGAAGTAATTGATATAGAATGCATTAAAAAATAATAATTTAAAAACAATAGCACAAAAAATCAGAATCTGTACTTTGATGATTCTGATGTGTTTAGGATAAAAGAAAACAAAAAATGAAATATATTTTTATGCTTATTGCAATACAATTTGCAGTAATAATAAATGCTCAGCAATCTGCTATAAGTGGAATAATATCTGATAATAATGGTAAAGTAATTGAAAATGCCGTGATAAAACTAGAGGGTTCAGAACACTTTATAGAATCAGATATGTATGGGAAATTCACAATAAATGCAAATACTGGAGACTTTATAGAAATTTCTCATGTAGCCTATAAATTCAAAAAAGTTAAGTTGGAAAGTAATATGGTCATTATATTAGTTGATAAGGCAATTGAACTAGATGCAATAATTGTGAAGGCAGATCCTATGAGGGATATTGCTGGATCAACCATTATTTACGATGATATAACGGCAACAACACAACCAAGAAATGTGAGTGACCTGTTTAAGGATATTCCTGGATTTGGTATTCAAAAAAGGGGAGCATATGCATCTGAACCAGTTTTCAGGTCATTTAAATATGAACAGTTAAATGTGCAGTATGATGGAGGTATGAAAATATTGCATGCTTGTCCAAACAGAATGGATCCTATTACAACTCATGTTATTCCAGAAGAAATTGAAAAAATCGAATTGATTAAAGGTCCGTTTACCGTAAGATTTGGTCAAAATTTTGGAGGAATTATTAATTTGGTTACAAAGTCAGTAAGCAATAAGCAAAACGGTTTTAGTGGAAATATAGAAACGGGTTATGAAACCAATGGTAATAATTTTACAACAAGGGGGTCTTTCTTGTATAAAAAGGACAAATTTGATATTACCTTAAACGGCTCCTACAGAGATTATGGTGATTATACAGATGGTGAAGGTGCAGAGGTTCCTTCTTCATTTAAAACTACGGACTATTCTGTAAGAGTTGGTTATAATCCAACAGATAATCAAAGAGTAAAATTTACCTGGCGTCAGTCTTTTGGTCGTGATATTGATCATGCTGGATTAATGATGGATTCACCATGGGATGATAGTTATTTGGCTGGTTTAGATTATAAAATCACAGAACTTTCTCCAATAATTAGCTCCATTATGTTTAAAGGATTTTATTCTTATGTGGATCATTTAATGACCAATGAAGACAGACCAAGTTTTAAAGCAATAGATGCTGCTTCTAATGTTTTTGCAACCACTTATGGAGGAAAGGCAGAGGTAACCATCACTCCATCTGATAAATTAAATATATTCACAGGGCTGGATGCAAACTTTATTGCACGAGATGGTGATCGAATTCGCATTATAAAAATAATGAACGGAAATCCTTTACCTGAACCTAAGACCAAAGTTGATAAGATCTGGCAGGATTCTGAGTTGAATGATATAGGTGTTTTTGCTGAAGGTAAATATAAAGTGTCAGAAAGATCTGTTCTAACAGCTGGTTTGCGATCAGATTTTATTTCTGCAGCAATCAATGATCCTGAAAATGATTTTTTAGAACTTCATGAAGAAAATGGAGTTATTAAGGATCAATCAGAAGTAAATATTAGTGGTAATATCTCATATGTATACAATATTAACCAAACACAATTACAATTTGCTTTTGGTAGAGGAATGAGAACAGCATCTATGATAGAGCGCTTTATCAATCATTTTAATATTGGAATTGACCCATATGAATATGTTGGAAATCCATATCTGGATCCAGAGATCAATAATCAGTTTGAATTTTCTGTAAACCAAAGATTTACAAAAATTGATTTAGGTGCAACTGTTTTCTATTCTTTTATGAAAGATTATATCACAGCTATTGTTGATGAAAGTTTGCCTAGAAAATTTATGCCAACGGTACCTCCAATTTATGCAAAAAGGTTTATCAACATTGATAATGCCATGCAAACTGGTTTTGAATTTTATCTTAACTATAATATTACCAATAGTTTTAGTTTCTTGTCAGATGTGTCATATACTTATGGTCAGAACAAAGATTTTGAAGAACCATTACCACAGGTAGCTCCTTTGACAGCTCATTTGAGTTTAAAATATGAGAAAGAGAAATACTGGGTTAATTTTAAGTCAAGACTGGTAGATAGTCAGGATAGAATTTCGGAAACATTTAAAGAAACGGTAACTCCCGGTTTTGCAACCTTTGATATAAGTGGAGGTGTAAAACCTTTTAAAGGAATGACGGTTGGAGCAGCAGTACTAAATATTTTTGATAAAGCATATTATGAACATTTGAATTTTTCATATAAAAATTCAAGTATCATGAATGGAAGAATTTTAGAACCGGGTAGAAATTTCACTATATATTTAAATTATAGTTTTTAAAAATTAGTTAGTTAGTTTAGTTTTGTTTGAAAGCTGCAGTTGAAATTTTTTAGCTGCAGTTTTTTTATTTGCAGCACATGCATTAATTTTATAGAAATATAAAAATCATATCATGAAAATTACTTATCTCGGGCATGCTTGTTTATCTATTGAGGTTGCAGGAAAAAATATTATAGTAGATCCTTTTATTAGTGGAAATGAACTCGCTAAAGATATAGATGTAGAATCGCTTAAAGCGGATTATATATTGATTACTCATGCACATGAAGATCATATTTTAGACGTGGAAGCAATAGCAAAAAGAACAGGTGCAAAAGTGGTTTCAAATTTTGAGATTGTGAATTATTTTGGTAATTTGGGTATTGAAGGTCACCCCATGAATCACGGGGGAACATGGCAATTTGATTTTGGTAAGGTTACTTATACCAATGCCATTCATAGCAGTTCATTTCCTGATGGTCGCTATGGAGGCCAACCCGGTGGATTTATTTTAGAAACCAATGAAGGCAATATTTATATTGCAGGTGATACTTCGCTTACTATGGATATGAAATTAATACCTATGCAAACCAATCCGGACCTTGCAGTTTTACCAATAGGTGATAATTTTACTATGGGGATTGAAAGTGCAATAATTGCATCAGATTTTGTAGAATGTGATAAAATACTGGGCTATCATTATGATACTTTTGGCTATATTAAAATTGATCATGATAAAGCAAAAGAAGCCTTTAAAAAGAGAGATAAGAAGTTGATATTATTGAATATAGGTGATTTTGTGGAATTGTAAATTTATTAGAATTAATTTAATTTCAATATAATGATGAGCAAGCCAAATATGGCTGGCTGATTTGAAATTCCGGTAAGGAATAAGGATAGGTCTAATGAATTTTATAAAAGATTTGTTAATATATTTATTTGTAATTAATCAAAATGAACAATTTAGTAGAAAACAAAAGTTGGTGGCATAAAAACTGGAAATGGATTATTCCTATTATTGGAATATTTTTAATTTCTATTTTTACAATTTCGACAACAGATATTGGTGAAATTCCATTTGATATTGTTAAGGCATACGCAGACCCTGATCTTGTTGAAACGGCACTTAACAAGGCACAAGAGAATGATGAAGTTAAAGAATTACTGGGGATCTTGGAGGAAGTTGATAAAATAGCTAAATTAGAAGGTTCAGTTAAATATTCAAACAATGACACTTTCGTTGATATCAGTGTTCGTGTTAAAGGTTCAAAAGGAAAAGGTAGAATGAGAATATTAGCAGAAAGAAATGGGGAAATTTGGGAATATAAAAAAATAGTTATCGGAATTAAAAAGCTAAAAAGAACTATTGAAATTATAGATGAAACGGATTAATGATTAAAGGTAACACAAACTAAAAATTTATAGCTGAGTTTTGGCTTTAATTCTTTTAAGTATCGTGACGCTTTATTTGTGAAATACTGCAAAGAAATTTAAGCTTATTTGCTAGTTGAAAAAATGATATAACCAATCATAAAATTGGTTTACAGTAATGCAAGTAAAAGAGATTTTAAAGCAAAAAAATGGGGAGAATGCAAGGGAGAGGATGATTTTATTAACACTTGCATAATACTGAACAAAACAACATATGGTTTGTACAAAAAAGGGAAATTGACTGAATTAGCAAACAGAACTAAAAACAAATTATATGTAGCTCTTTCAAGAACAAGAGGAAACTGTTATTTAGTTGATGAGAAACTATTGGAATAAAGCACAGTTTACAACAATGTGTGAAAATAATAACGGTTTTAGTGCTTAATTCAAAGTGAGTTATACAAAGTTTAGTGATAAATTGAAAGGTTTGAGCCTTGAAATCCGCTACTATTATACTAAACCATGTATATTAACGAACATTGCGGAAAAAGACAGAATAATGGAAATATTGAAACTAACTGACCAAAATATTCAAGACGAACATATCTGTTGTGCTATAAGCGACAAGAAATGTAAAAGTGGTTACGAAAAGAAGAAAAGTTGGCTAAAAACAGAATTTAAAAACGGCTATAATTTTCAGAAAGTAAATATTAGGGGAAAAGTATTTATTGAATACGTTCCTATCGAAAATTCTTGGCTTCCAATAATAGGAAAGAATTTTATGGTAATTAATTGCTTTTGGGTTTCGGGGCAATTCAAAGGACAAGGAAACGGAAAAAAACTTATTCAGCAATGCTTAAAAGATGCCGAAAATATGGATGGAATTATTGCTGTTTCAAGCGATAAGAAAAGACCATTTATGAGCGACCCAAAATTTTTAAAACATAGTGGATTTGAAATTATTGATGAAGCCAAACCCTTTTTTAAATTGTGGGGATTAAAAACAAATTCAAATGCATCTTTTCCGAAATTTATGGAAAGTGCAAAAACAGGAACTTGTCCGGACAAAAAAGGAATTACTGCTTATTATTCAAACACTTGTCCATTTACGGAGTATTATACAAATCAAATGCTTAGAGAATATGCAAAGAAGAAAAATGTACCCTTGACAATTAAGCATTTAAAAAACAAAGAAGACGGACATAAAATGCCAATACCTTGGATAATAAATAGTGTTTTCTATAAAGGAGAATTAGTGACTTTAGAAATGAAAGTAGAAAGACATTTAGACAAGTTGATATTATAAAAACGCCCTACAACATCGGTTAAAATTTATTGTAACTTTTCGCTTTACTAAAAGTTGTTTTTGTATTTTTTGGCTGATTTTATTAACGGAAAAGTCTATTAACATTTTCCACAATAAAATCTTAACCAAATCGTCAGACTGTTTAAAAACCATACTCAAAGAAGGTAGTATTTAGGTAGGAGTCTTTGAGAATTCACAAATATGCGATTTTCAGAGCCTTTGTTTTAGTTATTAGGTAAGACTGCTGTTGGTAACAATATTGACAAAACTAGCCTCAACCATTAAAATTTTCCCAATTAGAAATTATTTAACACTTTTAAAATTAAATACTTGTTCTTTTGATATTCAATCAAAATTGAAAATTCATATGAAAAAAATAACTCTTCTTCTATTATTTATATTTACTTGTGGGAATTTAATTTTTGCCCAAAACGAACTTAATGAAATCGAAAAACTAGCAACAACAGCAAAAGTTTGGGGATTTTTAAAATACTATCATCCAGAAGTTGCAGATGGAAAATATAATTGGGATAAAGAACTTTTCAAAATTTTACCAAAAGTTAAAAACAGTAAGAACAAAAAACAACTTTCCAAAGTCTATATCAATTGGATTAATTCGCTTGGAGAAATAGAAAAATGTAAAAGGTGTAATAAAAATAATGAATTTGAATATTTTAATAAAAATTTTGATTTAAGTTGGATAAGTAACAGCCAAATAATTACTCAAGAACTATCTGAAAAACTTAAATTTATAGAATCCAACAGACATCAAGGCAAAAAATATTATATTTCTGTAGCCAACAAGAATATTGGTAATATTGATGTTACAAATGAAATTGAATACAAGAATTTTGATTGGAATAACAAAGATTTAAGACTACTCACATTGTTTCGTTATTGGAATATTGTTGAATATTTTTTTCCATATAAATATCAAACAGACACTAATTGGAATGAAGTTCTAAACAAAATGATTTCTAAATTTTTATATCCAAAAACAGAAATTGATTTTCATTTAGCAATGCAGGAATTAATAGTCAGTATTGATGATAGTCATGGAGGTTTTGTAACTGATAAAACAAATACATTTTTTGGTTATTATTGGATTCCTGCAAAATTCAAGATAATAAACAACAAAGCTGTAATTACAGGGTTTTACAATGATTCTTTAGCAAAAAGAAATGATTTAAAAGTTGGTGACATTATTACAAAAGTTAACAATCAAGAAATTATAGATATTTTTAACCAAAAGGAAAAGTTTATAAACGGTTCAAACGTTTCAAGAAAAAAGGCTAATACTTATTACTCTATTTTTAATGGTTCATCTGATTCTGTTAAAATTGAATATATTCGAAATAACAAAACTTCTGACAAATCAGTAAAAAGATATTTATTTAAAAGTTTTAACTACAAATGGAAAAATGAAACTAAAAAATTTAAAACCCTTGTTGGAAATATAGGGTACATTAATATGGGAACAATAAAAATTAAAGATGTTCCTGACATTATGGAGACTTTGAAAAACACCAAAGCTATAATCCTTGACATACGAAATTACCCTAAAGGAACATTATACACAATTGCAAATTATATCACTTCAAAAAGGAATGATTTTTATAAAGTAACTTATCCTGACCTAAATTATCCAGGAAAATTCATTTGGAGAAATGGAAACCAATGTGGAAAAAATAGAGACTTAAAATATAAAGGAAAGGTCATTTTATTAGTAAATGAAAAATCGCAAAGCCACGCTGAATTTACCGTTATGTGCTTGCAAACGGGAGATAATGTAACTACGATTGGAAGTCAAACTTCTGGAGCAGATGGAAATGTGAGTAGGTTCGAAATGGTTGGAGGATATAAAACTATGATAACCGGAATAGGAATATTTTATCCAGACAAAACTGAAACCCAAAGAAAAGGTGTAAAAATTGACATTGAAATCAAACCTACAATTCAAGGAATAATTAAAAATAAAGACGAAGTGCTTGAAAAAGCAATTGAATTTATAAATGAATAAAAATACTGTTGACGTGTATAATTCATTGCTAGTTTTCACGAACAGCAGAAAGTCTGAAGGACTTTCTGCTGTTCGTGATTTATTTAGTAATTTAGTTGCTTAAACACGCAACGAAATCTTAACCAAATCCTTGTGCGTCATGCTAAATGACCAAATATAATTTACATAAAGATTTTTTTTAATACAAAAACCTATAATGTATAAATTCAGGAAATATATAGAAACAATTGCCAATGTAAACGAAAAAGACTGGCTACTTTTTTCTTCATATCTAAAGAAAAGAGAATTTGCAAAGAAAAGTACATTTCTAAGTATAGGTCAAATAGAGAATCATATTTCTTTTATTGAAAAAGGGAAAGTTCGATTGTTTATTCCAAAAGAAGATGACGAAAAAGAGATCACTTTTGGATTTAGTTTTCAAGACGAATTTATAAGTGCTTATGATTCGTTTTTAACACAAACTCCATCATTATACCAATTGGAAACGTTATCTGAAACTACGCTCTGGAGTGTCTCTTATGATGATTTACAGGAAGTTTACAAAACAACTATAATTGGAAATACAATGGGGCGTTTTATATCTGAAAAGTTATTTTTACTCAAATCAAAAAGAGAACAATCTCTATTAAATGAAACATCAGAACAGCGATACCTTAATCTATTCAAAGATCGACCAAATCTGATAAAACAAATTCCGTTGAAATATATTGCATCTTATATAGGCGTAACACCGCAAGCGTTAAGTAGAATACGAAAGCGTATTTCTTAACTTAGGTTCATTGTAGGAATAAGAAGCTCTTCCTAAATTTGTTATAAATTTATTAGCAAATGGAAGTTATATACTTATTTTTGATTTTATGGTATGGAGGTTTATTTTTTCAAACTTTTTTCCTTCACCGATATGCTGCACACCAGTCGTTTACAATGTCAAAAACTGCTGAAAGAATAACTTATATTTTAACATGGTTATTTCAGGGTTCAAACTATTTAAGTGCATATGGATATGGAGTAATGCATAGAATGCACCATGCATATGCAGATACAGAAAAAGACCCACATTCACCTAAGTATGATGAGAATGTTTTTGCAATGATGTGGAGAACAAAATCTATTTATCAAAATATAAATAATAAAAAGATTGATGTGGCAAAAAAATTCACTAAGAATGTACCTCAATGGTCTAATTTTGATAAAATTGCTAGTTCTAAAATTTCAAGAATAATTTGGACAATCTTATATGTACTTTTCTTTTTAAAATTTGCATCAATATGGTGGTTATGGCTATTTTTGCCAGTTATTATATTAATGGCACCAATCCATGGAGTCATTATAAATTGGTATGCCCATATTTATGGTTATGTTAACTTTACACTAAAAGACACTTCTAAAAACTTGTTACCTTTTGATTTTTTAATGATGGGAGAGGCATATCACAATAACCATCACAAACATGGTAGTCGAGCAAATTTTGGTGGTGTAAGATGGTATGAAATTGATCCTACTTATTTTATAATGAGAATACTTAATAAGTTGCGAGTTATTAAGTTAAAATCTTATCATAAATCGAAATGAAATAAAGAAAATAAAAACCCAAAACGGAAAATTATTTTGATAAACAATTTGAACTTAGGTATTTTGGGTGTTGAGTCAGTTCCTGATAAAATTATTGATAATTATTATTTGTATTCTATAAATGGTAGATTCATTTTAGAAGCGCATTATGGGCAAACAATTGTTTCTTTGACTAAAAATGATATAAATGAAACAAAGGATAAATCATTCCTACACACAATAAAAGTAGAAGGAACTGAAAAGGTTTGTGCAACAGCAAAAACAATTTGGAAGAAAATAAAAACACGAACGCACAATAAAGTATAAAAATAGAAAGTATTCGTGAGTTCAAAAATCTCAAATTTCTAAACTTGAAAATAATACTCGTAATGTAACTATTGAAACCATTTTAAAAGTTTTCAACGCATTAAAAGCAAATTTAAAGTTTAGTATTGAAATGAATGACGGAAAATTTGAAGTAGCTTAACTCAAAGCAAGTAATTTTTTATAGTGGATATTTTTCTTGCAATTATCCGTATTTTTACCCGTCACAAAATTTTAACCAAACCGTCAGACTGTCTAAAAAACATGCTTAAAGAAGGAAGTATTTGGGTAGGAGTCTTTTGAGAATTCTCAAATATGTAATTCTTAGAACCTTTGTTTTAATTATTAGACAGACTGCCGTTAGCAGCAAGCAACCTAATGAAATCAATAAGACTAAAAAATATTTCAGATAATTATTTCAAGAAGGCTTGGAAACTTTATGAAGAAGCTTTTCCTTCTAAAGAAAGAAGACTATTGAATGACCAATCCCGCATCTTACAAGATGACAATTATCATTTTGATATTTTAGTTGATAAAAACCATTTTATAGGATTTATCTTGTGGTGGGATTTTGAAACACATAGATATATAGACCACTTTGCAACGTCTGTAGAACAAAGGAATAAAGGAGTAGGAAAGTTAATTTTAAATAAATTTATTAATGCTAATGACAAACAAATTCTATTGGAGGTAGAACTACCGACATCTATTATTAATGAACGCAGAATAAAATTTTATAAAAGAGTTGGCTTTAAACTAAATCAACATTATTATGAAATACCTTCTCTAAAAGAAGACCAATCCCCATTGCAATTATTACTAATGTCATACCCTAAAATTATATCTGAAAAAGATGTTGAGCTGTTTGTTGATAAATATCACCCTATTATTTTCAATGATACACCACAACCTTTGGAATTCAAAAAATCAACTAATAATAAATAAAGCCAGTACTTAACAAAGAACTGTGGTAAAAAACAAATAAATTTTCATTACTTTTTAACTAAAGTACTTCTATAAGTTTCATTATAGATTAGTCCTGATTTTGCAATTGCAAAAGCTTGTTTTAAGAGTTTATCGCACACTGCAATTAATGCTAATTTCTTGCATTTCCCTTTTACAACAATTCTGTCATATATTGTCTTGCAAGATTTGTTGTTTTTGCAAGCAGTAAAGCTACACATAAACAATAAATTTCTCAATTTTGGGTTGCTCATTTTACTAATTCTGGGTCTGCCTTTTATACTCCTACATACCAATGGAAAATGGTATAATAAGAATTTAAAGAATGGTAGGAAATCCTACCAGGTAAAACATTATAAAACTAAATCCTGTAAGGGATGTCAATTAAGAGAATCAATGTACCACTAATAAACATGGCAGATTAATAGAGAGGTCCGAATTTCAAAAATAGAAAGCAATCCAATAATTTCCTTACTTTTAACCTAAATTAAACCGAGTTGTTACACAGACTCCCGTTGTGAGCAATTTCACCAAGATAAACAATACCTTATGATACTAAAAAGATTAATTTTTATATTGTTACTTATACTCCCAACATTATCTTTTTCTCAGGAAGTATTACAAGACGAAATGGTTGAAGATTTTAACCAACTAATTTCAATAATAAATGATTTTTACAGAGCAAAACCTCTTGTCGAAAATAGAACACATTTGAATATATCAGAACAATTAAATTCGCTTAAGAAAGGTTGTGATACCCTCCAAACGAATGAAGAATTTACTGATTTAATCCGAATGACATTAAATGTTTTGAACGATAAACATACAGTTTTTGCAAATAGCAATACTGTAAAAATGTACATTTCAAAATTGCCAACAATAGCTGATTTTGGAGGTGTTACTTTGTCTGACACTTTAAATGTAGATTATTATTTCAACCTTTCGAATAGTATAATGTCCAAAATGAAAACAGGCATACGCTCTAAATACATAAATCAATGTCGTTTAGTTAGTAAATCATCATAATCGTTTGTAATTCATGCTATAAGGTTTCTTTTGTCGATGTTTTCGTTCATTTTTTCTATTAGG
>JADGEA010000530.1 GCA_016744615.1 Flavobacteriaceae bacterium | reverse complement strand
CTCGATAGAATCTCCATCGGGTCTTTCCATTACCTCAGCCCTTTTCTTGATGATACCCGTTGCTAAAATTGCGGCTTCTGGTTGATTGATAATTGGAGTTCCCATTACAGAACCAAAAGTTCCAACATTCGAAATAGTAAAAGTACTTCCGCTGGTATCATCCACTTTCAATTTATTTTCTCTTGCTTTTAGTGAAAGCAAATTGATGTCTGAAGCTAATTCTCTTAAATTCTTTTTATCAGCATTTTTTACAACAGGCACAATTAAGTTTCCAGTAGGCAATGCAGTTGCCATCCCAACATTTACATTCTCTTTTACAATAATATTTTTACCATCTAAACTAGAATTGATCATTGAATAATCCACAATAGCCTTTGCGACTGCTTCAATAAACAAAGGTGTAAAGGTTAATTTCTCATTGTATTTTTTCTGAAATTCAATTTTTGCTTGGTTTCTCCAGAGCACCATTTCTGTTAAATCTGCTTCAACATAAGCGGTAACATGTGGAGAAGTATGCTTACTAAAGACCATTCGATCTGCAATCATTTGTCGCATTCGATCCATTTCTACAATCTTCCCAGTCCCTTTATCAAATTTTAAATCAGGTACTTTAAAACCACTTTCTGAAGAAACAGGTTGAGCAAATTTAAATGGACGCCCTTCCTCAATATAACTCATTAAATCACTTTTTCTTAAGCGACCTTCATTTCCAGTAACTGGTATTCGAGCTAGTTCTTCAAAACTAATATGGTTTTCTTTTGCAATACTAACAATAAGAGGAGAGAAAAATAAATTAGAATTAGCTACTTTAAATTCTCCTTGTTGAATTTTTCGTGATGGTTTTTTAGTTGATTTACTCGTAGCTTTTAAAGTGCCTTTTTTAGGTGTTTCTTCTTTTTTAGAATTTGAAACTTTCCCATCTGTTTTTATAATCGCAATTGTTTCACCGATATTGATGACATCATTTTGCTTAAAGAACAATTCTGTAACCACTCCTGAAACTAACGAAGGAACCTCTGAGTCTACTTTATCTGTAGCTACTTCCAATAAAATTTCATCTTCTTCGATGGTATCGCCAACATTTTTAAACCATTTAATAATAGCTGCTTCGGTAATACTCTCGCCAAGTTTTGGCATTTTAAATTTATAATCG
>JADGEA010000052.1 GCA_016744615.1 Flavobacteriaceae bacterium | reverse complement strand
CTTTGCACCAAATTCATCTAACATTCCTTTAGATGCTTTGTAAGCACCATTATATTCAGCAACCTCTTCACCCATCAAGTAAACAGACTCATCTCTTCTCATTTCTTCGCTCATAGCCTCAACTATAGCCTCTCTAAATTGTATTACCTTCATTTGTTTATTTTTAAAGAATTGCAAAAATAATCATTTTATCTGAATTTATTTAACTGTTTATTTACCTTTTTATTTAAATCAAAATCAACAACTATATTTGAATTAACAGCATGAAATATCTACGATTACAATCCATTCTATCCAAAATGGAAATCAAAAAAGTACTAAAATTAGAAATATTTTACTATGCATGCATAGTATATTAAAAATAATTGTTATCTTCGTCAGATATAATTTGTAATTACTTTATAGTAAAAAAAGATTTAAAAATGAAAATATTAGTTTGTATTAGTCATGTTCCTGACACAACTTCAAAAATTAATTTCAAGAATAACGACACAAATTTTGACGCATCAGGTGTTCAATTTGTAATCAATCCATATGATGAGTTTATGTTAACGCGTGCTATGTGGTTTAAAGAAAAACAAGGGGCTTCAGTTACGGTAGCAACTGTTGGCACTGCGGAGACAGAACCTACTTTACGAAAGGCTTTAGCTATTGGTGCTGATAATGCTATCAGAGTAAATGCTGAAGCTGCAGATGCCTATTATGTTGCTAAACAGTTAGCAGAGGTCATTAAAAATGGCGAATATGATGTTATCCTAGCCGGAAAAGAATCTATTGATTATAATGGAGGAATGGTTCCCGGAATGACAGCAGCACTTTTAGATTTTAACTTTGTTAATGCATCTATAGGTATAGAAATTGAAGGAAATACAGCAACTGTATCTCGTGAGATAGATGGTGGTAAAGAGATTTTATCAATGAATTTGCCAATAATCGTTGCAGGGCAAAAGGGTGTTGTTGAAGAGAAAGATTTGAGAATACCAAATATGAGAGGTATTATGATGGCTCGCAAAAAACCTCTACAAGTTGTTGAACCAATTGATTTTGATAATACAACAGCTTCTGTAAGTTTTGAAAAGCCTGAAGAAAAATCAGCTTGTAAAATGATTGATACTGATAATCTGGATGAATTGATCGATCTTTTGCATAACGAAGCTAAAGTGATTTAGTCGAAATACTAAATAATTTCGAACTTGTTTCGAAGTTTTATAAAGAATAAATAAAATAACAGATCCTGAATACTGGTTCAGGATAAAAAAATAAAAAATATGTCTGTTTTAGTTTTTGCCGATAATTCGGAAGGAAAATTTAAAAAAACCGCTTTTGAAGTTACTTCTTACGGAAAAAAAGTAGCTGAACTAGCCCAAACAAATCTTGTAGTTTTAACCATTAATGCGAATGATATTTCAGAGTTAGGTCTTTACGGCGCAGAAAAAACTCTAAATATTAATGATGAAAAACTTAAGATATTTAATGCAAAAGCTTATGCCAATGCAATAAAACAAGCTGCACAAAAAGAAGATGCATCTATTGTTATTGTAGATTCATCTATAAATGGCTTGTATTTAGCCCCAATACTAGCAGTAAATCTGGAGGCTGGTTACGCATCCAACGTAATGACTTTACCCTTATCCGTAGATCCTTTTCAAGTAAAAAGAAAAGCTTTTTCATCAAAAGCTTATAATATTTCTGAGATTGCTACTTCGATAAAAGTAGTTGGTTTATCAAAAAATTCATTTGGTTTGATAGAAAATCAGGTTGATAGCAATAGTGAAGACTTTTCACCATCTCTTAGTGATGATGATTTTAATATCAAATCTGTTTCTGTAGAAAAAATGACCGGTAAAATTACTATAGCTGATGCTGATGTTGTTGTTTCTGGAGGAAGAGGATTAAAGGGATCTGAAAACTGGGGAATGATAGAATCCCTAGCTGATGTTCTTGGAGCTGCCACAGCTTGTTCAAAACCAGTTTCTGATCTTGGATGGAGACCTCATAGTGAACACGTTGGCCAAACGGGTAAACCGGTATCATCTAACCTGTATATTGCCATCGGAATTTCAGGTGCAATCCAGCATTTAGCAGGCGTTAATGCTGCCAAAGTTAAAGTTGTTATAAATACTGATCCTGAAGCACCTTTCTTTAAAGCTGCTGATTATGGAATTGTTGGCGATGCTTTTGATGTAGTTCCAAAACTAACTGAAAAATTAAAAGAATTTAAAAGTAATCAATAATTAATTTTTTATTAAATTGTGCCCTCAAAGGCTGCCAAAAAACAGATAGAACAAGTCCTTTTTTTGGCAGTTTTTTTGTTTCACACTAAAATAGTCAAAATTTTCAGAAGTTAATATTTGATTGTAATTTTAAATATTATTAAATTTGAAAATAAAAATCATTTATAAATTGCAATATCTTCTGTGAGTTTAGTACGATTAAATATAAAAGGTATTTCCTACAGTCAAACACAAAGCGGTGCCTATGCATTGGTTTTAAGTGAGGAAGATGGTGAACGAACTTTACCAATTATTATTGGGGCTTTTGAAGCACAATCTATTGCCATAGCTTTGGAAAAAGAGATCAAACCTCCACGTCCGTTAACCCATGATCTTTTTAAAAGTTTTGCTGATCGATTTAATATTACGATCAAACAGGTAATTATTCATAAACTTGTAGATGGCGTTTTTTATTCAAGCCTTATATGTGAATGTGATAAAGTAGAAGAAATTATTGATGCACGGACTTCAGATGCAATTGCTTTGGCAACAAGGTTCAATGCTCCTATTTTTACATTTGAAAATATTTTAGACAAAGCCGGTATCATCTTAAAAATAAAAGATGACACCAAACTGGAAAAATCAAAATTTAAAATGGAGGATCTGGTTACTGATATTATTGAAGAATCTTCGTCATTTTCCAATGATTCCTTAAAGGAATTAAATAAACAGCTGGAAAAGGCAGTTAACAATGAAGATTACGAATTGGCGGCAAAAATCAGAGACGAAATTTCAAAACGCGAAAAAAAATAAAAATATGCGAAAAATACTTCTAACCGCTTTTCTTTTATTTTATTTTATTTCAACTCAAGCTCAGGAAACAAGTAACCAAATAATTCCGAATCAAGGTTTTTCAATCACCTCTCTCTGGAAAGGAGCATTAGGAATGCTTGTTTTACTTTTTATAGCATATATCTTTAGTTCCAATAGAAAAAAAATTAATTGGAAAACTGTTGGAATTGGATTATCTGCCCAGTTGCTTCTCGCTGTAGGAGTTTTAAAAGTACCTTTTGTAAGATCTATGTTTGAATTTGTTGGAGAAGTTTTTATATCCATATTAGATTATACACGAGCTGGAAGTGAGTTTTTATTTGGAGGGTTAATGAATATCAGCTCTTATGGTTTTATCTTTGTTTTTCAAATACTACCAACGATTATTTTCTTTTCAGCACTAACATCTTTACTGTTTTACTTAGGTGTTATTCAGGTAATTGTAAAAGGACTTGCCTGGATTCTGACCAAACTACTGAATATTTCCGGTGCTGAAGGTTTGTCGGTTGCAGGTAATATCTTTTTAGGGCAAACAGAAGCTCCGCTAATGATCAAAGCATATTTAGAGAAAATGAATAAATCTGAAATTCTACTGGTAATGATTGGTGGAATGGCAACCGTTGCCGGAGGAGTTTTAGCTGCATATATTGGTTTTTTAGGTGGTGACGATCCTGCATTGCGATTGATCTATGCAAAACACCTTTTGGCAGCCTCAGTAATGGCAGCACCAGGTGCAATTGTAATTTCAAAAATTCTTTATCCTCAAACAGAAGCCTTTAGTAGTGATATTGAAATAACACAGGATAAAGCTGGATCCAACATTCTTGATGCGATTGCAAACGGAACCACAGAAGGGCTTAAACTGGCAGTAAATGTGGGTGCAATGCTACTAGTATTTGTTGCTATGATTGCTATGCTAAATGGTATTCTTGGTAAAATAGGATCTGTGACACACCTAAATGAATGGATTGCAAGTCACACCATGTACGAGAATCTGTCATTAGAAACTATTTTGGGTGCTGTTTTCGCCCCACTAATGTGGTTGATCGGCGTAGCCAAACAAGACGTTATGATGATGGGGCAATTATTGGGAATAAAACTTGCAGCCAGTGAATTTGTGGGCTATATTCAATTAGCTGAATTGAAAGATGTAACCAGCTCTTTGCATTTTCATTATGATAAATCGATTATTATGGCAACTTATATGCTTTGTGGATTTGCAAATTTTGCATCTATTGGTATCCAAATTGGAGGTATTGGCTCTTTGGCTCCTGGACAAAGAAAGGTTTTATCAGAGTTTGGCATGAAAGCATTACTTGGAGGATCATTAGCTTCCTTACTTTCGGCTACGATCGCAGGGATGATTTTAGGATAATCATTATCCATGAATTAAAAAATATCGCAACTTCAATCTTATCCTAAACATTATTAACAAATAATGTTTATAGATTTTTTTTTATTCTTCAAAGGAGAAAATAGTTTTAACTATTTTTGAAAACTTATATATTTAAAAAAAATCTAATGAAACAATATTTAGACCTTATTCAGCATGTAATTGATAATGGAATAGTTAAAGAAGATAGAACAGGTACTGGTACCAAAAGTGTTTTTGGTTATCAAATGAGATTTGACCTAAGCAAAGGTTTTCCGATGGTAACTACCAAAAAATTACATTTAAAATCTATTATACACGAATTATTATGGTTCTTAAAAGGAGATACTAATATTGCTTATTTGCAAGAAAATGGAGTAAAGATATGGGATGCCTGGGCAGATGAAAATGGAGATTTAGGGCCAGTGTATGGTTATCAATGGAGAAATTGGAATGGTGATGAAATAGATCAGATCAAAGAAGTAATTGAAACTATAAAAACGAATCCCGATAGCCGAAGAATGTTAATCTCTGCATGGAATCCCAGTGCACTTCCAGACACTTCAGTAAGTTTTGCAGAAAATGTTGCAAATAATAAAGCAGCACTACCACCTTGCCATGCCTTTTTTCAGTTTTATGTAAGTAAGGGTAAATTATCTTGTCAGTTATATCAACGAAGTGCTGATATTTTTTTAGGAGTTCCTTTTAACATTGCTTCTTACGCGCTGTTAACCATGATGATGGCGAAAGTAACAGGGTTAGAATACGGTGATTTTATTCACACTTTTGGAGATGCTCATGTGTATAATAACCATATGGAGCAAATTAATTTACAGCTTTCACGTGAGCCACGTGAACTTCCTCAAATGGAAATCAACCCAAATGTGAAAAATATCTTTGATTTTACATATAAAGATTTTAATTTAGTAGATTATAATCCTCATCCACACATTAAAGGAGTCGTATCCGTCTAAGGATTTAAATAAATGGATTAATAAATTTGAATATAAAAACAAAACACTATGGATACATTACAAATTAAATTGAACCTGATCAAACAAATCACACAGATTGAAGATGCAAAACTATTAGAAAGATTACAGGCCCTTTTTAACACTTCGGGAAGTTTGCATAATGAAAAATCAAATACTACTTTTTCTTTACAAAACAAAAAAGAATCTGAATTTACTGACAAAGAAGACTTTACCGATTATATCAAAGAATGGGTAAAAGATATGGAATAGACCGTAAAAAAGTCCGGATTATTTATTCATAGAATTCTAAAAAAGAAAAGCTAAATGGCATTGAAAACAGAGGAAGAACACGATTTATACGAAAGAGCAAGAAGTAGAACAAAACAAAAAAAACGCTTGTATTTTCATTTTGTATTATTTTTAATCGGATCTACATTTTTTGTTATACTAAATAAAGTAATCGGTTTCAGACCAGAAATTGATTGGTTTGTATGGGCTATCTTTGGATGGTTATTTTTCTTGATCTTACACTTTATCAATGTATTTGTGATGAAAAAGTTTTTCGGTACAGAATGGGAACGTATTCAAACCGAAAGCCTCATCAAAAAAAATCAAATTAAATTAGAAAAACTTGAATCAAAACTGGATAAAAAAGGATTAATCAATCAAATTGATCCTGATGATATCATGGAATGATGCAAATATCATTTGATCTGTTTTTATTTAAGTATTCTTATGTTAAAATATAATCCATCATATGTTGATCATAATAATTCTTACAAATTATTTCGACTGTCATTGATAGGATAAAATTATAATACTACAATCAAATTCCTAATTTAGGCCTTTTTAAAGCCACAATTACTACTAAAATTTAACTATCTTTAAACAAATATAATTTATGTTATCCATTATTGCTGCCATAGGACAAAACAATACTTTAGGTAAAGACAACCAGCTAATATGGCATTTACCGGCTGATCTCAAAAGATTTAAAAAAGTTACTTTAGGACATCATATAATCATGGGACGCAAAACTTTTGAATCATTAGGCAAACCATTGCCAAATAGAACAACTATAATTATTAGTCGGGATAAAAATTATCATACGGATGGATGCATAACAGTTAATTCATTAGCAGAGGCAATAAAAGCTGCTCAAAAAGATGAAAACCCATACATACTTGGAGGAGCAGAAATTTATAAACAATCAATGGATATAGCAGATGTTTTAGATCTTACATTTGTTCACCAAGCATTTGAAGCTGATGTATACTTTCCTGAAATCGATAAAAATATCTGGAAAGAAACTTTTAGAGAAGACCATTTCAAAGATGAAAGGAACAAGCATGATTTTAGCTTTGTAAAATACGAGCGAATTTAATAAAAATCACACCTTCTAAGAAGGTGGCTTTAAAAAGCCCCTAAAAGGGGCAATGCTCAACTAAACGTTTTTACAATGAATAAGAATCAAGAAATAATACCCAATAAATATCAAAACAAAATTCAGGCAAAGCCGTCAGAACATGACCACCTGCAAAGCAGGTGGTTTTTTAAGTTGAAATAAAAAAGCACCTCATCTCTGAAGTGCTTTTATTTTACTAACTCAAAACTAATCATTATAAAAACAAAATTTTGGGGAATTCTGCTTCTATTTATTGCTCTGCAAAACGTGTACCAAACTAAATTGCAAATGTTAGCATTTTGTTAAAGTTAGTTTATCTCTAATAAAAAAGGCATCCTGGTTTGTACTCCTTCAATTTCAGAAATTTGTTTCAATTTTTTATAGATCTTAAAATTCTCTAATCCAATCTCTTCTCTTAAAACGGATGCTTTAATTGATGCAAAAGGTCCTTTGAACATATCTTTGATATCTTTTTTATAGCTTGGATAATTCCTTACTTTATAATTTTCAATTTCAGCAAGTTTTGCCGCCACTGCAATTGCATCATCAAGGCTACCCAGCTCATCCACCAAACCATTTTTTACAGCTTCTTTACCTGTCCACACTCTTCCCTGTGCTATACTGTCGATTTGAGCAAAACTCATATTTCTCCCGGCAGCAACTTTTTCAACAAAAGTAATATAAACCCGCTCAACTCCCTCTTTGGTTACATTGTAAAAACTATCAGTAATTGGTTCAAACACACTATATCCAACTGATTGCTTATTTGTTCCTATTTGCTCAGCATTTATTCCTATCCTACCAGCTAGTTCACTAGCATTAGGGATAGCTCCAAAAACTCCAATACTTCCAGTTATGGTAGTAGGTTCAGCTATAATTTTATCAGCATTGCATGAAATATAATAACCACCTGAAGCCGCTAAATTACCCATAGAAACGACCAGAGGCTTTTCCTTTTTCGTTATTTCAAGTTCCCTCCAAATAATATCAGAAGCTAAAGCACTACCTCCAGGTGAATTTACCCGTAAAACAATAGCCTTTACATTGCTTGCCTCTCTTGCTTTTTTCAAAGCCTTAATAATCAATTCTTGGCCTATATATTTTTCATCACCCTTACCATATTTAATTTCTCCTTGTGCATAAATGACTGCAATTCTGTTTTTGGATGTAGATTTTAACCTACCTTTTCCTGAAGCTATATAATCACTTAAACTTATCGATTTTAAATCTTTACTATCATTTAGCTTACCAAGTTCAACAAGTATCTCTTTGTATTGATCTTTATATAATTCATTGGTAATCATATTGTTTTCAATTGCCAGTTTTGGATTTCTTGCCAGTAATTCATCTGCAATTGTATTGATTTCCTCACTGGTTTTATTTCTACTCTCGCCAATATCCGTAACCAATTCAGACCAAATAGAGGATAAAAAAGATTGTATTTGCTCTCTGTTAGAATCACTCATTTTATTTGTCAAAAAAGGCTCTACTGCACTTTTATATTTTCCATGACGAATAACTTCCATTTTAATGCCATATTTATCCTGAAAATCTTTAAAATAAAGAACCTCACTAGCCAAACCTTTAAAATCAATACCACCAACTGGATTTACGTATATAGAATCTGCTACTGAACTTAAGTAATAATTTTTTTGGTCATAAACATCCGCGTAAGCAGCAATAAACTTACCCGATTCTTTGAATTCAAATAATTTATCACGAATAGCCTGTGTTTGTGCTATTCCTGCATTTATCTGCATTGCCTCAATACTTATACCTAAAATATTATCATCATATTTAGCATTTTCAATAGCACTGATGATATCATTCAAGCCCATTTTATCCTGATCAAAATTAAAAACCTGATCAAATGGATCACTACTTTTTGGAGCGTAATCTTTTATTGCTTCTTCCATCTTCAGTACTAAAACCGAATTGTTCTTAGCTTTTATTTGTTCATCATCTACAAATGCCGAACCCACCACAGATCCTATGGCAATCAACACCATAAACATGATAAAAAATGAAATAAATACACCTAATATAACTGCTAATAATTCTCTTAAAAATGTCATTCTATAAATTTTAAAATAAGTCGTTTAAAACTGCCTATTGTTACAATTGTTAAAAAATAAAAAACAAATATAATCTTTTATCCTAGTTGTTTTATTTTCTTTGCACTTTAAAGATGAAAATAGTTAGAACTACATATTTATCTCTGGGCAGCAATCTAGGAAATAAGCAAAAAACACTGCAAATTGCTGTTGAACAAATCAGTGAAAAAATTGGTCATGTAACCAAGATTTCTTCTATTTATAAAACAAAAGCCTTAGGGTTTGAAGGTGATGATTTTTTTAATATTTGTATTGAGGTTACTACAAATCTAAATCCTAAAAATTTGATTAAAGGTCTTCTTCAAATAGAAACATCTTTAGGAAGAGAGCGATTAAACACTGCAAATTATTATAATAGAAGTATTGATATTGATATCTTACTTTTTGATGATGATATTATTTTTTCCGATGATCTAAAAGTTCCGCACCCAAGAATGCTGGAACGAAAATTTGTTTTGGTACCGCTAACAGAAATTGCTCCAAATGTTATTCATCCTATTGTAAAAAAAACCATATTGGTCTGTTTACAAAATTGTGATGACAATAGTGAAATTATAAAGGTTAATAAAAAAATAAACAAACCAATATCCTTATTTGAAAAATACAATTACATTGCTATTGAAGGTAATATTGGTTCTGGAAAAACTTCTCTCGCAAATAAAATTGGTGATGACTTTAATGCAAAGTTGGTTTTAGAACGTTTTGCCGACAATCCTTTTTTACCAAAGTTTTATAATGATAAAGATCGTTATGCTTTCCCTTTGGAAATGAGTTTTTTGGCAGATAGATACCATCAGCTTACAGATGATCTTGCTCAGTTTGACCTATTTAAAAGCTTTATTGTTTCAGATTATTTTATATTTAAATCTCTCATTTTCGCACAAATTACACTCTCAAAAGAAGAGTATAACCTGTATCGAAAAATGTTTGATATTATGTATAAGGAAATTTCAAAACCTGATGTTTATGTCTATTTATACCAAAATACAGATAGGTTGATTGAAAATATAAAAAAAAGAGGCAGAGAATATGAAAAAAATATTCAGCCAGATTATTTAGATAATATCCATAAAGGTTATGTGAATTTTATTAAAACAAAAGAGCATTTAAATACCTTGGTCATTGATGTTAGTGAATTGGATTTTGTAAATAATCATAATGATTATCAAAATGTTTTGAGCAAGATCTTACATTTTTCAAAGTAAAATAAATCCATAAAAAAAGCACTCCATAAATGAAGTGCTTATCTTACTAACTCAAAATTAATCACTATGAAAACAAAATTATATGAGTATTTTGTTTCAGTACTATAATTGCAAATCGCATGCCAAAATCAAAATTGCAATGTTAACATAAGGTTAAATTTTAATTTTATTTGACACCCATTTTTTCGGCATAATAATCAATAAAATCTTTCATAGTTGCAGTCATTTTATCATCACCTGTTGCTGTATGGAAAGATTCTGCCATTGACAATAACATTTGATGATAAAATTGCTTCATCTCATTAAGTGGCATCTCTTTTGTCCATAAATGTATTTTATAAGTATCTTTTGTTGAACTATCCCAAAGTGATATAAAAGCAGCTTTTGCTTCCATATTTTCTATATCACCATCATCTGCCGACCAAAATATCTCTTCGGGTACTTTATTTTCATCAAGGGCTACTTTTATATTTATTTCTGATCTGTTCTTAACTGCCATCTTCTTTAATTTATAATTGATTGTTTGCTTAAATATTTATTGTTTCTTTGGCTTATATCTTGAATTTTGAAATATTTCTTCATTATCCATTACCATAGCCTCCCTAATACCTGTTTCATTATTACTCAAATATGAGTCTACAATTCGCCAACCAAACCACATTCCAATTCTTCCCGGAGAATCTTTATCTACTTCCAAAAAGAATTTTGAAAAAGGAGCATCCTCAATAAATCTTTTTGATAGCTGATGATCTGAATTATATAGATACTCTTTTTGGATAAAGTATTTCCATATTTCTGCTTCACTTTTTTCTGCCCATTCATATTGATTAGCTGAATACCCAATAATTTCCTGTGGCGCAACATCTAGTAAAAAGGTTTGTATCAAAGCAAGTTTTTTACCTTCCTGTACTATTTTAGAAATAAAACTTTTATCATTTGTTGGCGGAATGATCTGTTCTGCAAATTGTTCAGCAACGGCAACAATTAAATGTTCTTTAGTATTATTCTGTTTGATATAATTAGGATGGGTTTTATAAATAGGGCTATCCGCTCCCAAAAAAATATCCAATGAAATAAACAACAAACTATCGGCAAGCACTACTTTGCTATCATAATCAACATTGCTTAACAATGTAATTACTTTGGGTTCCTTAAATTTTGGATAATAATACTTTATATGTTTAAACAGTTCAGATAATTGTTTGGTCTCTTCAGTAAAATCATTATATACTTTTTCTGTTTCGGCAAACAATTCCAGCTCATCTTTATTTTTCATCTTATTTACCCATACACTATCCGGATTTATCTGAGGAAATAAATATGGAAATTCTGTCTTTAAATCTCCCAATTTCTCTACTGGAGTGGTATAAAATTTTTGATCAAATCTTATAACATTTGTTTCTATATCCACATTAGAAACATCAACTTTATTGTTTTCCTTTTTAGAACATGCTGTAAAACTCACCAAAAAAAGAAATATAACTAAGTTTCTCATTTAATTATTTATTTTTGTTGCTCGCAAAACTAATAAAACTTTCAACAATGAACACAGAAAAGGTAACAAATCATATTGTAGCATGGCTAAAAGATTATGCATTAAAAGCTAATGTCAATGGATTTGTAGTTGGAATTTCAGGAGGTATTGATTCGGCTGTTACCTCTACACTTTGTGCCATGACTGGCCTGGAAGTTTTATGCGTTGAAATGCCCATTCACCAAGGAGAAAGCCAGGTAAGCAGAGGTAAAGAACATATCAACCAGTTAAAAGATAGGTTTAACAATATAAAATCAGAAGAAACAGAACTTACAGCAGTTTTTGAAACTTTCAAAAACACCTTGCCCTCTGCGGATAATATTGCCAAGTTAAATCTTTCACTGGCAAATACCAGAGCTAGAATAAGAATGACAACCTTGTATTATTTTGCAGGAATTCACGGATTGCTAGTTGCCGGGACAGGAAACAAAGTAGAAGATTTTGGTGTTGGGTTTTATACCAAATATGGTGACGGAGGTGTAGATCTTAGTCCGATAGCTGATTTACTTAAATCAGAAGTGTTTCAACTGGCAAAACATTTGAAGGTGCCTGCTAGTATTCAAAATGCACAACCTACAGATGGGCTTTTTGGTGACTCACGAACTGATGAAGATCAACTAGGTGCAAGTTATAACGAACTAGAATGGGCAATGAAACAATACGATTCCGGAAAACAGAACTCAGACTTTACAGGCAGAGAATTAGAGGTTTTTACTATTTATTCAAAACTACACAAAGCTAATTTGCATAAAATGATTCCAATACCTATTTGTGAAATTAACGAAGATTTGAAAATATAAGTTGTTTCGTTTGAAATTTATAGAACTCTGTTTAATTTTTCAAATAACAGTTGCTTTAGATTTGTATAATCCCTTATTTCTTCCATAGACTCAAGGACTATTTCTTTTTGATTTTCAATCTCATTATTATCAGGACTCATATTAGATTTTAATGCTGTGATTTTTTGAGCAATGAGTAATCGTCTTAGATTATACAGAACATCCATTACTAATTTAGATAAATTACTTTCCTTACTTTTTACAATAATATCATGCCTTTCCCAATCACTTAGCGCATATTGTTCTTCATCCATCAATATACTGGTAACCGCAACTGAAATTTCAGTATTTTCATGATTGGTAAATATTTCTGGCACAATCTCTTGCTCCTGATTTAACAAATGAATGATCTCATAATAAATTTTTAAAAAGATAGGATTGGTAAATTCAATTTCATCTTCATGCAAATGCACATAAATTTCGTTGGATACTGCATTTGTATAATTTTCCTTTTTGATTATCTTTTTTCCGTTATCATCAATTTCTGATACAAAATCAACAAATTCAACCTCTATATTACCATATAGCAATAATATTTCAATGATTTTCTTTTCCAAATTAAAAAGCTGATCAAACTTTTTGGGCTTTTCAACTTGCTTTTTAACACCTGTAAAAGGTGTTCGTGAAGTAGTTTGTTTTTTGGATGCTTGTCTTTGCTCCTTTTTTAAAATCTGAGATAATTCATTAAACAAAACATTCTCAGAAATACCCATGATACTGGCACATTCCTGGATATAGATCTCTTTCTGGATATTATTTGGAATTTTAGATATACTAGCAACTATATCTCTGATCAGATCTGCTTTTTTTACAGGATCATTTTGAGCTTCTTCCAATAAAAGCGAAGTTTTAAACTGAATAAAATCTTTGGCATTATACTCCAAATAATTTTTAAGTTCATCTTCGGTTTTACCTTTTGCAAAACTATCCGGATCTTCCCCATCAGGAAAAGTAATCACCTTAACATTCATTCCTTGCTCCAGGATAAGGTCAATACCACGAATAGATGCTCTTATTCCAGCTGCATCTCCATCAAAAAGAACCGTAATATTAGGTGTTAATCTATTGATTAATCTAATCTGATCTGAAGTCAAAGCTGTACCAGAAGAAGCAACAACATTCTCAATACCAGACTGCACCATAGAGATCACATCTGTATAACCTTCAACCAAATAGCAATTATTCTGCTTCGCGATACTTTGTTTTGCCTGATAAATACCATATAAAATCTTACTTTTATGGTAAATAATACTTTCAGGAGAATTTACATATTTTGCAATTTTTTTATCCGTTAACAGTGTTCTTCCACCAAAGCCAAGAACTCGACCACTCATACTTTGTATAGGAAAAATTACCCTTCCTTTAAATCGGTCAAATTGCCTTTCTACTAATCTGGTTTCTTCATTTCTTTTAACAATGGTTAGTCCGGTTTTTTCTAAAAATTCAAGATCATATTTTTTTTGAATTGCAACATCTGTAAAAATAGACCATTCATCAACAGCATAACCCAATGCAAATTTTTTGATTGTTTCATCGGTAAAACCACGTGCTTTGAAATAGGTGTATCCGATGGCTTTTCCCTTTTCGGAATGGTATAAGTTCTCATGAAAATGATTCTTTGCAAATTCAGAAACCAGATACATACTTTCCCGTTCATTTGCCACCTGTTTTTGTTCATCGGTTTGCTGCGTTTCTTCAATTTCAATATTATATTTTCGCGCTAAATATCGAATTGCTTCAGGGTATGAATAATGTTCATGCTCCATTAAAAATGTTATAGCATTCCCCCCTTTACCGGTACTAAAATCTTTCCAGATCTGTTTTACCGGTGACACCATAAAGGAAGGTGTTTTTTCATCCGTAAACGGACTCAACCCCTTATAGTTTGCCCCTGCTTTTTTTAGATTTACAAAATCACCTATCACCTCTTCTACACGGGAAGTTTCAAATACTTTATCAATGGTGTCTCTTGAAATCAAAATAAAAGATTTAAATACAAATTTACATATTCACTTGAATTATTCATGACAAACTATACTAAAATCGAAATCAATAACGGTCACCTTAATTCATTTGAATAATAACCTACAATTTTAACAAAATTCTAACAATACCATAATTAATATGGCATAGAGTTTGCGGTTATCAGAATAGAAACAAAATTCCCTAAAATTTTGTTTTCATAATGATTAGTTTTGAGTTAGTAAGAAAAAAGCACCTTTTCCAAGGTGCTTTTCTCATTATATAAATCAAGTAATCCTCTTTTTAAGAAACTGCTTTCAACTTTTTAACAGTTGATTTTGTTAATTTACCTTGTGCATATTTTTTTGTTACATGCAATTTTTCATCTCCAGTACTTGGCATTTCAAACATGGCATCCGTTAAGACCTCCTCACAAAGGGATCTTAACCCTCTTGCTCCTAATTTGTATTCAATTGCTTTATCAACAATAAAATCCAATGCTTTATCATCAATCTTAAATTCTATTCCATCCATTTCAAACAATCTTATATATTGTTTTATAATGGCGTTTTTAGGTTTAGTCAAGATCGATCGTAAAGTTTTCTTATCTAATGGTTTTAAAAAGGTAAGAGCCGGAAGTCTGCCAATGATCTCTGGTATCAAACCAAAATTTTTCAAATCACTTGGAATCACGTATTGTAAAAGGTTTTTATCATCAATCCTATCATCTGAAATAGAAGCACTATAACCAACTGCCTGCATATTCAAACGCTTGCTTATCACTTTATCAATTCCGCTAAAAGCACCACCTGCGATAAACAGAATATCCTTCGTATTTACCTCAACAAATTTTTGATCAGGATGTTTTCTGCCTCCCTTTGGTGGAACATTTACAACGGTTCCTTCCAATAATTTCAATAAAGCCTGTTGTACACCTTCACCTGAAACATCACGTGTGATGGATGGATTATCGCCCTTACGAGCAATTTTATCAATTTCATCAATAAAAACAATACCTCTTTCTGCCTTATCTACTTTATAATCTGCAGCCTGTAATAATCGGGTTAAAATAGTCTCCACATCTTCACCTACATAACCTGCCTCTGTCAAAACTGTAGCATCTACAATAGCAAAAGGAACATCTAACATTTTTGCAATTGTTCTGGCAATTAAAGTTTTACCTGTTCCGGTTTCTCCAACCATTATGATATTACTCTTTTCAATTTCTACCTCATTGTCCTTTGATGTCTTTTTCTGCAACAATCTTTTATAATGATTGTATACTGCAACCGACATTACTTTCTTTGCCTGATCCTGACCAATGATATACTGATCTAAAAAATCTTTGATTTCAATGGGTTTTTTAACTAAAAACTCTGAAGAAGAACTTTCCTTCTCATTTTGAATTTCTTCCAAAACAATACCATGTGCCTGCTCAATACATTTATCACAAATATGTGCATCAATACCGGCAATCAACAGGTTTGTTTCATCCTTTTTCCGTTTACAAAACGAACATTCTAATTCTTCTTTTTTCGACATTATTCCTATTTTGAATTTATTTAAAAACCTCTTTTACTTATTACGTGTCAATATTTCATCGATCATACCGTATTTTTTAGCTTCATCAGCCTTCATCCAGTAATCTCTATCCGAGTCATCGTGCACCTTAGAAATTTTTTGTCCAGAATGTTTTGCAATAATTTCATACAACTCATCCTTTAATTTTAATATTTCACGCGCAGTGATCTCAATATCAGATGCTTGACCCTGAGCGCCCCCCATAGGCTGGTGTATCATGATACGTGAATGCGGTAAAGCAGAACGTTTTCCCTTTTGACCGGCACACATTAAAACAGCTGCCATAGAAGCAGCCATCCCTGTACAAATTGTTGCAACTTCAGGTTTGATAAACTGCATGGTGTCATAAATTCCTAAACCGGCATAAACACCACCTCCTGGAGAGTTGATATAAATAGAAATATCCTTACTTGCATCAACACTTTCTAAAAAAAGCAACTGTGCCTGAATTATATTGGCAACATGGTCATCAACAGCGGTTCCTAAAAAAATAATCCTATCCATCATTAAACGTGAAAACACATCCATCTGCGCCACGTTTAACTGGCGTTCTTCAATAATATAGGGTGTAACACTGCTTACTAATCTATCAACATGTAAACTACTTATCCTTTGATCTTTAACAGCGAATTTTTTAAATTCATTTCCGAAATTCATAAAAACTTTTTTTTAAACTTTAAGTTTGTAAATATACTTAATTAAAACTTATTTTTTATTCAAATTATCACACCTTAAATTTGAATAAAAAACCCCATAAGAAATTAATCCTATGGAGTTTACATTATATAGCAAATGATCTGTTACTTATAAACTTCTTTTACAAATTCTTCGTAAGTAACTTCTTTTGTTTTTAACTTCATGTTTTCCTTAAAGAATGTCAATAGTTTTTCACTCATCAACTGATCTGAAAGTCTTTTTGCTTCTTCCTGATTTCCCAGAACACGATTTGCAATCTCTTCCAATTCTTTTTCTTCAGGATTCATATTGCCATATTGTGCCATCTGAGTTTTGATATAACCTTTAGCATATTCTTTAAGATCATCATAAGAAGCCTGAATATTGTTATCTTTTGAAATTTTCCCTTCAATCAGCTGGTAACGCAATCCCTTTTCTGAACGATTATATTCTTCAATAGCCTCTTCTGTACTTAATGGTTTTTCACCTGCAACTGCAAGCCATTTTTGTAAAAATTCAGCAGGAAGGTCAAATTTTGTGTTTTCAATCAAACTTTCTGTTATCGCATTCAACAATTGCTGATCAGCTTGGGTAGCAAATTGTTTTTCAGCATCTTCAACTAATTTTACTTTCAGCTCTTCAACAGATTTTACAACATCTTTACCAAAAATCTTATCAAAGAATTCCTGATTCAATTCAGCCAATTCTGTTTCTGTAATTTCTTCAATAGTAAACCTCAATGGTTCATCAAAATCATGTGCATCATCATGCGATAGCTCTAAAATATTCATCAACATATGATCATCTGTAAAAAGACCTTTTGATTTTAAATCGATGATATCACCTATCTTTTTACCAACAAATTTCTTGGCATTTGTTTTTCCTTTAATCTTATCAAATTTGAATGTTGATTTCTTTTCGATTTCTTTGTCTTCATTAACAAAAGATCCGCTAATATTAGAATTCTCAACAATAACTGCCTGAGTTTTCATTTTTCCGTATTGTTCCCGAATATTTTTGGTCTGATCTTCGATCATTTTATCATCAGCAACAATCTTATAAGCATTTATTGCTTTCTTAGGGTTAAGATTCACCTCAAATTCAGGAGCCAGTCCCAATTCAAATTCGAAAGTAAATTTATCTTTATCCCATGAAAAATCATCTTGTACTTTTGGCAATGGATTACCCAATACATCTAATTTTTCTTCTGCTAAAAACTTGCTCAATGAATCTTGTAAAAGCTTATTCACTTCATCAATCATTACGGATTTGCCGTACTGCTTTTTCACCAATCCCATTGGAACATGTCCTTTTCTAAATCCAGGAATATTTGCTTTCTTACGATAATCTTTTAATATCTCGTCTACCTTTGACTGGTAATCTTCAGAAGTAATATCAATTTTCACAATTGAGTTTAACGTATCGATGTTTTCTTTGGTTATATTCATATCGTCATTAATTTATTCTATTCAAATTTTAAGGGTGCAAAAATAATAATTTTACGCCACATAATAACAATGATTTCACCAAATAAATAGGACAACCAGTTAAGAAAGTGTTAAATGTAATTTTACTTAGGCTATTCTTGATGTTATTTTTCCAGTACTTTATATAAAATAGATTCTAAAAAGGATAATAAAATACTAAATAACAAAGCTGCCCAGAATCCAGAAACAGAAAAACCATCAATCCAGCTATCTGCCAAAAGAATTAATCCTGCATTTATAACAAATAAGAACAATCCTAAAGTGAGAATCGTTACAGGAATGGTTAAGACTACTAAAATAGGCTTTAAAATAGTATCAAGAACACCAATTAAAAAAGCAACCCAAATTGCTGTAGTATATGTATCTACAGTAACTCCGGGTATTAATTTTGCAAGAAGAACAACAGCTACAGCCGACAAGAGTATTTTTAATATATAATTCATATGAAATAATTTGGATTAATCAATAGGTTTAATGATTGTTCATAAAATACATTACAAACTTAAGGTTTTTGGAGAAAATCTACAATATAATTATAAAAATCCTCTGGATTTTCAGCATGCAACCAATGTCCGGCATTTTTAATTATTTTAATTTCACTTTTAGGAAAATGGGTTGCTATCAATTGCTCATCCTCTTCGGATATATAACCTGAATTTTCTCCCTTTAAAAATAATGCTTCTCCATAAAACTGAGAAATTGGAGGCAAACCAACCCCAACTTCATCAAAACATTCGGTTAGACATTCCAAATTAAAACGATAGGCAAATTCTTCCTTTGATTTTCTATAAATATTCTTTGCTAAAAACTGCCTGATCCCAACTTCGGGAATGTATTTTTCAAAGATCAGATCAATATCATTTCGTGATTTTACTTTTTTAAAATCAACAGCATTTAAAGCTTCTATAATAAAATGATGATGTGGCGGATAAAATCTCGGTGCAATATCTGCTATGATAATTTTATCAACCTTTTCAGGATATTCAACTGCAAATAACATTACTGTTTTCCCACCCATGGAGTGCCCCAGTAAATGTACACTTTCAAGCCTGTGATGATTAATATAGTACAGAAGATCTTCTACCATCAATTCGTATGAAAATTCATCAGAATGAAAACTTCTTCCATGATTTCTTTGATCAACAATATGCACCTGATAATTTTTAGAGAACTTGTTTGCTAGGGTTTTCCAGTTATCTCCCATACCAAAAAAACCATGTAGAATAATCAATGGTTGACCTTCTCCTAAAATAATGGAATGTAATAATTGCATTACTTTAATTTTTGAAGATACATATTTACTACATTTTGCAATCCAAAATACAAGGCTTCTGAAATGAGAGCGTGACCAATAGAAACCTCCAGCAAATTAGGAACCTTTTTCGCAAAATACTGTAAATTATCTAAACTCAGATCATGCCCCGCATTAAGTCCCATACCTAAATTGCCAGCCAAAACCGCAGATTCCACATAAGGTTGTACAGCATTTTTATTTCCTTTGGCATATGCAACGGCATAATTTTCAGTATATAACTCAATTCTATCTGCACCTGTTTTAGCAGCAGCTTCTATCAAGTTTAAATCTGTATCCATAAAAATAGAAGTACGAATCTCATTTCGCTTGAACTCAGCAACCACTTCAGATAAAAAACTTTGATTTTTAATAGTATCCCATCCTGCATTTGAAGTAATTGCATTTACAGCATCTGGCACCAGTGTTACCTGTTCCGGCTTGATCTCTAAAACCAGATCCATAAATTTCTGAACAGGATTACCTTCAATATTGAGTTCGGTAGTAACCACCGGTTTTAAATCATATGCATCCTGATAACGAATATGTCGTTCATCTGGACGAGGATGAATTGTAATCCCTTCTGCTCCAAAAGATTGAATATCAATTGCAGCCTGAACTAAATTAGGACTATCTCCTCCTCTAGCATTTCGCAGGGTTGCAATTTTATTTATATTTACACTTAATTTTGTCATTTTTCTGTGAATTAATAAGACTAAATAACTTCTGTTTAAAACTAAATTTATTTTAACAAAAAGTTAATTTATTAAAATACAAAATTACGTTTTTCTGCGTTATTAATATTACTTTTACCTCCAACATTATGCATACACTTGAATACATAAACAAAGACATTAGTCCATTAGATATTAATGACAAAATAGAAAAAGCTCAAAAATTATTTGAGCAATACAGTTTTTCACACTTCCCTATTGTAAATAAGAATTTATTTTGCGGATTGATTGAGCGACAATCTGTTGATTTTAATGATTTTAATGGTGAAAATTTAATTGATATTAAAAATAAGTTCCGTATTTTTTATGCTGAAGATACGATGAACTGGTTTGAGGTCTTACAAAGTTTCACAACACACAATTCCAATTTAATTCCTGTTTTAAATAAGGACAAAGAATATGTTGGATATTATGAATTAAATGATTTTTTAAACATTTTCAGATGTACTCCATTTTTACATGAGGATGGCGTTATTTTGGTAATCTCTAAAAACATCAATGAATATTCGTTTAGTGAAATAACACAAATTGTAGAATCAAATAATGCCACATTATTTGGTGCATTTATTTCAAAAATTAAAAATGAAGAGGCTCAAATAGTTTTAAAACTTAGCATTCATGATATTAATAATACCTTGCTTTCTTTCAGAAGATATAATTATCGCATTTTAAACGAATTTAAAAAAGATAAATATCTGGATGAACTAAATGAACGTTCAGATTATTTGCAAAAATATTTAAATATTTAATCCGGAAAAAATTTGATATGAAAATTGGAATTTACGGACAACCAAATAATGAAATAACAAAAAAATATGTCTATTATTTGATCGACATATTTAAGAAAAAAAATATTGAATTTCTTTTTGAAGAGAAATTTTACATCTATCTAAAAGGAGATAACCCAAAAATAGCATATGAAATTTTTAAGGACTATTACGATCTTAATTCTTCTTTTGATCTTTTTTTTAGTGTTGGAGGCGATGGTACATTTTTGAGATCTATTACCCTTGTAAGAAATAGTAACATACCCATTATTGGAATTAATACTGGCAGACTTGGCTTTTTGGCAACCATCCAAAAAGATGACATGGAAAGTGCGGTAAATATGCTAATAAAAAAAGAATATACCATCCAAAAAAGAGCATTGCTAAAAGTTACTACTAATGAAGATATAGAGGAATTGAAAGATCTTAATTTTGCTCTCAATGAAATTTCTATCAGCCGTAAGAACACTGCTTCCATGATCACTGTTGAAACTTATTTGGACGATGAATATTTAACAACCTATTGGAGCGACGGATTAATCATTTCAACCCCAACAGGATCAACAGGTTACTCTTTAAGTTGTGGTGGGCCAATTATTTCACCAGGATCAAAAAATTTAGTTTTAACACCTATTGCACCA
>JADGEA010000051.1 GCA_016744615.1 Flavobacteriaceae bacterium | reverse complement strand
GTTTAGTAAATAGAATTAGATATCTAAAACGTCAACTTGAAACTAACAAAACTTTACTAGCTGATTTTTAAATGTTTAAAATGTAGTTATATGATAGATATGTAATTGTTTACGTTATTTTGATTTTTATAAAATCAGGCAAGAACAAATTTATTTGCACTTTCATACCATTTTTCATAAAGTTCTTTATAGGTTTCCTGAATAATATTTCTTTTGATTTTATTGGTTGGCGTCAGAATCCCACTTTCCAATGTCCAGTCATCGGATATAACAACCAGTTTGTTAAGCCTTTCATAGATCTGTAATTGATTATTGACCTTGTTTAAGGTAGCCATTAAACTATCTTTGATCTCCTCCATGCTTAAGGTTTTACTCAGTTGAGAAAGTTTGATTAATCCTATAGGTCTAGGTAGTTCGAGACCAACAACACAAATTTGTTCGATCAATTCGTTTGATGCAAAACGATTTTCAATTGGTGCAGGAACAATAAAGAGCCCTTTTGCTGTTTTAAAAGTATCTTTAACCCGTCCTTTAATGGTTAGATATCCATCTACATCTAATACACCAGTATCCCCTGTTTTATAAAAACCATCTTCTGTAAAGCAGGCTGCTGTTAGTTCAGGTTCGTTGTAGTATTCAGTAAACATCCAGCTGTTTTTCACCAATACTTCATTATTGTCTAGGTTTATCTTTATTTGGCCTTCTTCCAAACATTTACCAGTACTATCAAATCTAATATCATTTGAAGGCTGTAGAATAACAAGTCCTATAGCTTCTGTCATACCATAGGTTTCTTGGATGTAGACTCCAATTTTTTGGAACCATTTTATAGTAGATGAAGGTAGTGCTGAAGCACCAGAAATAACGAGTTTTGAATTGTTTAAACCAATTGCCATTCTAATTTTTTCTTTCACTTTCTCTGCAGCCTTAGGCATTCTTAAAAGAGCATCTAATTGCGGAGTTTTTTTGATTACTCCCTGCATTAATTTATTCCAGATATTGGGTACACCCAAAAATATACTTGGTTGTACATCTGCCATATTTTTGGCAAAAGTATATAAAGACTCAACAAATGAAACCTGACCTTCGTGGTAGATTGAACCTGTAACTACCAAAGATTGTTCTGCAATATGATTTAAAGGTAAATAGGAAATAAAAGTATTTTTTCCAGGATCGGTCATGGTAAAGCTATGATGTTTTGCTCCTTGTTGAATCCATAGATTTGCAGGAGCGGCATAAGGTACAACAACACCTTTAGGTACACCTGTAGTTCCAGAAGTAAAGAAAATGGCCCATGTATCATCTAATGATGGTCTGAAATTTTCTGTATCAGCTTGCTGATCTTTGATGAAATCATCCCAGTCAATACCTCTGTCAACTTCTGCACTACCTTTGTATGGATAAAATTTAACAATTGGCATATCATAAGGGATGGCATTTTTTGTATTTTCCCAGTTATCTAATTTCCCTACAAATAAAAATTTGATGCCCGAAAGCTCAATTACTTTTTTTAAAGAATCGCCTGTTAAACTGGCATAATAAGGAACGGTGATAAAGCCACCCAGCATGATTGCAGCCTCAGCAATGATCCATTGGTAACAATTTTTAGAATAGATACCTACTTTATCTCCTCTTTGTAATCCGGAGGCTTTCATTCCGGAAACTAGGCGAAGTGCTTCTGTGATAACTTCATTATATGTAAAACCTTTCCACTGATCTCCGTAAGGTTGTCTTAAAAAGATTTCATTGGGTAGATTTGATTGTAATTCGTATAATTTGTCAACTAAAGTTGGATAAGAATTCATAATAATTTAGTTATTTAAATGATGGCAAAGATAAACTTATCTTTTTAGTTAGAGTAATTGTTTTTTTTGGGTTGAAATGCATATTTTTTATTTCAATCTGTCCGCCCAAACTTTAGCAAAATAGATACTTGATTTACCAATGCCTTTTTCACTGTTTGCTGTATAAATAGAAGTTTGCCCTTCATGACTTGAATAATAAGATATATATAAAATATCATCTTTGATAATCATGCCTGCATAACTTGTGTCTCCACTACTTGGTAAGGTAAGCACTTTCTCAAAATTTCCCGAAAGAGAAACTTTAGCAAGTATTGTCCGGTTTGCATTTCCGGGATTATATTTTCTGGTTGCACAAATTAAAGAATCATCTTTAAGTACAATCAATTCAGGGCCACCTAATTTAACAGGTAATGGATTCCACTTCCAATTATTATAAGGTGAAGAACTAACACCAATAGTACCAGGAGTGCCACGAATAATCACAACCATTTTTCCGTTGCTTAAAAATTTAATATCTGCCTCACTGGGACTTGTAGAAAGTTCTAAACTAGTAACATAATTATAGTTAATTCCGTCAGAAGATTTAACCAAATGCGTTGCCCATTTATTTAATTTATTCTTATAGTTTTGATAAACTACCCCATAAGCAGTCCCATTGTGCCAGGTGATATTCCATAGCCAATCTTTTTTTGCACTTATTTTTTTATCTATATGGATATTTTGAAGCTGTGAAAATTTTTCGCTTTTCATATTAAAAAAGCATACCTTTCCTTGTGTGCTTATTAAGTTAGTTCCCTCATAATTTGAGGTTCCCATAAGCAGCATCAGTTTATTATCCGGTGTAACCGATAACTTGGGGTCACGCAGATCTGTATCCTTTTCAAATAAATGAGCAACGGAAGTCCAATTTTGCCCATCTTTTGATGTGATCATACGAATGCTTCCATTAATGATATGGTCTAAATTTTGACCTGGTTTGTGTGTTGCACTTTCTCTAAAAACACAATAAAACATTCCATTAAAATATACAAGATCAGTAAAGGCATTATGCCCAGCTCTATCCCAAATTCGCTCAATGGAAATGATTTTTTCTTGTTCAGGGGTTCGTTGAGAAAAACTACTATTTGTATTAAATAAAACAACAAATAATGGGATAAATAATTTTAGATGATTGCTAAGCATTTTTAACTAAGTTACTTTTCTGGTTATCAATTTCTTTGTATTATTTTTTTGTCATTGACGGAGGTACACTATTTTTACCTGTACCCCATTTTTTATTAGGTTTTGGTCCCATTTGAAAAACAATTTTTCCGCCTTTGGTAATTTCCTCATGAGAGATCCAGGTTTGGTTAAAGGTTTTACCGTTTAATTTAGCCGACTGGATATATCTATTCTCTTTGGAATTATTTTTGGCGATAATCTTAAAGATCTTTCCTTTTTTAAGTTTTAAAGTTACTTCTCCAAACATAGGGCTACCAATTGCATAAGCTGTACTACCCGGAGCTACAGAGTAAATACCCATAGAACTTAAAACAAACCAAGAAGAAAGAGATCCCATATCCTCATTGCCACAAATACCTCCAGGACCAACACGATACATTTCTTCTGATACCTGTCTGGCTCTGTTTTGTGTTTTCCATGGCTGACCTGCATAATTATACATATAAGCAACATGGTGTGACGGTTGATTACCCTGCACATACTGACCAATAGTACCTACCACGCCCACATATTTTGGAGGGGATATAATTGGACTCATTTCAAAAAAAGTATCCAGTTTATTGATAAACTTTTCTCTGCTTCCAAACAGGTTAATCAATCCCTGAATATCATGTTGAACTGACCAAACATATTGCCAGGCATTAGATTCTGTATAATGACGACTTGGTCTTCTACCTACCAATAATGGATCAAAATATTTATAATATGAATGTTCTCCATCTTTAACTATTTCCTGATCACGACCATTCAATTCTTCTAAAAAACTACCATTCAATTTTTTTGGACGCATAAATTCGGTTTTTGGATCCCATACATTTTTATAATTGTAGGCTCTTTTTATAAACAGATCATAGTCTTTTTTCTTTCCCAGTTCTTTTGCGAGTTGTGCGATGCACCAATCGTCATAAGCAAGTTCCAGCGTATTTGGAACAGCTTCTGTAACTTTATCTATAGGAGCATATCCAACTTTTTTATAATATTCTAATCCTGATCTTCCCATTTCATGTGGTATAGGAGCTTTAGGATATTCTAGGGCTTTTTTACGCATAGCATTATAAAGCAATTTGACATCATAATCACGATACCCTTTTTTATAGGCATCAACGATGATAGGGATTAGGTGATCTCCTACCATAGCTTCACCATAAACATTTAAAAAATGTTGTGCTGGTAACCACCCATAATTCTCTACTTTTGCTTGTATAGATTTTACATAATCATTTACATGTTCAGGAGCTATTAAAGTTAGTAATGGATGTTGTGAACGGTAAGTATCCCAGCAGGAAAATGATCCATAAAAATCAAAATCTTTTGCTACATGAATTTTACCATCTGATCCAAAATATTTCCCATCTACATCCTGTGAGATATATTGTGCAAGAAGTGAATGATAAAGAGCTGCAGTAAAGATCTTTTTTTGATCTTTGGTTGCACCTTCAATCGTTATCTTAGATAATTCTTTGTTCCAAATATTACGGGCATTATTTCTTACCTTATCAAAATCCCAGTCAGGAATTTCACTGTGAAGGTTGTTGCGTGCTCCTTCAATACTGGTATATGATATACCAACTTTTACTAATACTTGTTCATTCTTAGTTGTGTGAAACTGTACAAAAGCACCAATTTTATCACCCCTTTCTGCATTTTTATATGGAAAAATGCTACCATCAGATTCTGGGGTTTTATAACTGGCATCAAAGGTTCCGTAATATGTAAATGGTTTACTAAACTCAGCAACAAAATATACTTTACCTAATCCAGCACCTTTGGTACCTTCAATTCTATTGTTATCAATAATTTTAAATTCAGAAACCTCCCCTTGTGACATATCACCAATTTGATGACCAACATCTAAAATAATTCTTGAATTATTTCCTTCAGGAAAAGTATAACGATGAAATCCTGCTCTTTTTGTTGAGGTCAACTCTGCTTTGATATTGTAATCTTTTAGTAAAACAGAATAGTAACCCGGAGAGGCAGATTCATTTTTGTGATCAAATCTAGATCTATATCCACTATCAGGATCTTCTTTTGATCCCGGAGCTATTTGAAGTTTATCCCCAGTAGTTGGCATCAATAGGATCTCTCCACCGTTAACCATCCCAACACCACTCCAGTGTGTGTGACTAAATCCCATGATGGAACTATCTTGATAAATATATCCGGCGCAATAGGTCCACCCTTCTGTATGAATATCAGGACTTAAATGAACCAGCGCATTGGGCAAGGCTGCTCCTGGATAAGTATGACCAAAAAAATCAGTTCCAATAAATGGATCAACATAATCAGCAGGTTCATTTTTTTGTGCAAAACTTAGCTCAAAGAATCCAATAAACAGAATAACTGTTAGTGTGAAAATTGAATTTTGGAGATGTTTCATAATAGCATTTATTTTTAAAATTATTGAATCAATATTATAGGTTATACATGTTAACCTTATTTCACAAAATTATAGTTTAAAATATAAATCAAAGGTTAATATTTAATGTAATATATAGAATATTCTGCACTCTAAAAATATTGTTTAATTTTATATTTGTAACCATATGAATCATTTTAATTTTTTGATAATGTACAGATACTCTACCCTAAAATTCTCAGTTATTTTTAAAATGAATCTTAAAAATAATTTACAGCAAAGAATCCAATTATTTGTTCTGTTGGTTTGAAGGTTTGTTTCCTTAAAAATTGCTAAATCAGCCTTGGCATTTTACGGTACAAAATCTAAATCATGGGTAGTTGAACAGGGTAAATTTGAAGTGTTAGTAGGGAATTCTTCAAAGAATATTTAGTTAAAAGAAACAGTTGAGGTGAAGTAAATTATGTTCAAAAACCTGAGAATGACCTGCTAAAATATGCGTAATTTTAACTAATTTTGCAATCGATAAATTATTAAACATTAAATACTTTGATAAATATGAAAACAGTAACTGACAAGGCAGCAGACAATATTAGAATATTAGCAGCCTCGGCTGTTGAAAAAGCAAAATCTGGTCATCCGGGCGGAGCGATGGGAGGTGCAGATTTTATCAATATACTATATTCTGAGTTCTTAAAATACGACCCAAATCAAATGGATTATCCATTTAGAGATCGTTTCTTTTTAGATCCAGGGCATATGTCGCCGATGCTTTACTCTGTTTTAAGTTTAACAGGTAAGTTTTCTATGGAAGATCTGAAACAATTCCGCCAATGGGGCAGTGTAACTCCGGGGCATCCTGAATTAGATGTTCAAAGAGGTGTTGAGAATACATCAGGTCCGTTAGGACAGGGGCACGTTCTTGCTATTGGAGCTGCAATGACAGAACGTTTTATGGTGGAACGATTTGGTGAATGGATGTCACATAAAATCTATACTTTTATTTCTGATGGTGGAATTCAGGAAGAGATCTCACAAGGAGGAGGAAGAATTGCCGGGCATTTAGGATTGAGTAATTTGATCATGTTCTACGACTCTAACAATATTCAATTATCTACAAAAGTAGAAGAAGTAGATAAAGAAGATGTTGCAAAAAAATATGAAGCCTGGGGATGGAATGTAATAACCATTAATGGTAATGATGCAGGTGAAATAAGAAATGCTTTAAAAAATGCCAATAAGGAGACTGAAAGGCCAACTCTTATTATAGGGAAAACCCTTATGGGGAAGGGGGCTGTAAATTCTGATGGAGCAAATTTTGAAGATCAAGTATCTACGCACGGAATGCCACTTTCAGCTGCCGGTGGTGATTATGCAGGTACTATTACCAATTTAGGTGGTAACCCTGAAGATCCATTCCAGATCTTTGAGGATGTTACTGACTTATATAAAAAACGTAAAGATGAACTTATAAAATGGGCAGCAGAGCATAATAATATAAAGGATGAATGGGTAGCAAATAATGCTGAGTTAAGTAAAAAATTAGATCAATTTTTATCTGGAAATATTCCTGAAATTGATTACGCCGCTATCAAGCAAAGTCCGAATTCTGCAACAAGAGGAGCATCAGCATCTGTTTTATCTGTATATGCTGAAAAAATTGAGAATATGATCGTGGCTTCTGCAGATCTTTCTAACTCTGATAAAACAGATGGGTTTTTAAAAAAAACAACTGCGTTTCAAAAAGGTGATTTTTCAGGTGCATTTTTTCAGGCAGGAGTTTCTGAATTAAGTATGGCTGTTATCATGAATGGTATGGCATTGCATGGTGGGGTAATACCGATATGTGCAACTTTCTTTGTTTTTTCTGATTATATGAAGCCTGCAGTAAGAATGGCTGCTTTAATGGAATTGCCTGTAAAATATGTTTGGACACATGATGCATTTAGAGTAGGGGAAGACGGACCTACACATCAGCCGGTTGAGCAGGAAGCACAAATAAGATTGATGGAAAAATTAAAGAACCACAGTGGTGGTAATTCAATGTTAGTTTTACGTCCTGCTGATGCATTAGAAACATCAACAGCATGGAAAACTGCTTTAGAAAATACAAATTCTCCATCTGCTTTGATCTTGTCAAGACAAAACATCAAGGATATTCCTGCAAAAGGAGATCGTTTTGAAGAAGCATTACAGATCAACAAAGGAGCATATATTGTAAAAGATTCAAGTGAAATTCCTGATGTTATTCTTTTAGCCAGTGGCTCCGAGGTTTCTACTTTGGTGGAAGCGTCAGAAATTCTTGAAAAAGAAGGAGTAAAAGTGAGAATTTTATCTGTTCCATCTGAAGGGCTTTTTAGAAGTCAATCCAAAGAGTATCAGCAGGAATTACTTTTAAAAGGTGTTAAAAGATTTGGTTTAACCTCCGGGCTTCCTGTTACTTTAGAAGGATTGGTTGGTGATAATGGAGCTGTATGGGGACTGAACTCTTTTGGATATTCGGCGCCATATACGGTTTTAGATGAAAAATTAGGATTTACACCTGAGAAAGTTAGTGAACAGATCATGAATCTTCTAAAATAAATTTTTGCCGATTGATTTATGCAAAATACATTCGCATAGATATTTTGTATATTCAATCGGTTTTTTTTGCAACCTAAAATTAAATCTTTATAATTTATAATTATGAAACAACTCACTTTAATTGCCCTATTATTTTTCACAATGTCTTGCAGTCAGCAGATCAATTTAATGACTTATAATATTCGTTACGATAATCCCAAGGATGGTGAAAATGCATGGCCAAATAGAAAAGAAGTATTGCTTAGTCAAATACTATTTTATCAGCCGGATGTAATGGGAACGCAGGAAGGATTGGAGCATCAGATCAAATATTTGGATGAGCATCTAAAATCATACAAATATGTTGGCGTTGCCAGAGCAGATGTTAAAGAAAATGGCAAAGGGGAATATTCTGTTATATTTTTTAATGTGAATAAATTGAAGAATTTGAAAAGTGGAACTTTCTGGCTTTCGGATACACCAGATAAACCATCCAGAGGCTGGGATGCTTCACTCAACAGAATTTGCACTTATATTCTTTTACAAGATAAAAAATCTAATAAAAAATTCTGGGTTTTCAATACTCATTTTGATCATAAAGGAGTAGAGGCAAGACAAAAATCAGCAGAGTTAATCATTAAAAAGATCAAGGAAATCAATAAAGAAAATTTACCTGTATTTTTGATGGGAGATTTTAATCTAACTCCGGATGAATCACCGATAAAATTCATTACAAAAAGCTTAAACGATTCAAAATTGGTTAGTAAACAACTTCCTTTTGGTCCTGATGAAACATTTAATGGGTTTAAGGTTTGTGAGGAAAGAAATCAAAGAATTGATTATATTTTTGTGGGACAGAAAAATATTACCGTAGAAAAATATGGCGTATTCGCTAATGTCAAAAAAATGAAATATCCTTCAGATCATTTCCCAGTTTATATCAATGCTAAGATCAAATAGAATTTTTTATAGAAGAAAAGAAACTTTAATCTATTTTGTTTGTTAACAATTTAGTTTTCAATGCTTTTAATAGTCCTGAAAGCCTAAAGTTTGCGATTGTGCGTTTGAGTTAAGAATTAACAGGTATATAACAAAATACAAGAAGCTTCTTATTTCTTCTTATCTTATTTTTGTAAAAAAATCAAGTTATATTTTATTCTAAAAATTCATTTTATGAAAACAAACATATATTTCTTTTTGTTGATCAGTATTTATGCAAGCAGTCTTTTTGCTCAAATCAAAGATGTTCCATTTAAACAAGCAACATCTGTTAAATATACCTTATCAGATGAATTAAAAACGGCAAAATTCAAAAAGGTTGTAGTTGATTATAATGATATTGTTTACGTTTTAACTGATAAAGGTTTGTTTCGTGATTATTATGAAAGTGAACTTTCAAAAGATATGTTTTACAGGCTTTTAGCAACTAAAAATCCGGTTGATATTTCTGTTCAGGAAAATACTGGTTATTTGTATTATTTATATGGCGATGAATTTTTAACCAATGCACATGCAGGAACGATTTATAAATATATTCCGAAAAATGAATACAACAGAATATTAGTAAATGCAGATGATAAGGTTTTATTGTTGGGAAATAATAAAGCTACCTTATTTCAGCGCACCAAGAAGTTGTCTGATCATAGTTTACCAACAGGAAAATTGATCGATGCCTATGTGTACAATAAACAGTTTTGGTATTTAACCAATGAGGCTATTTACCGATTGGATGGTGGTAATTGGAAAGAGATCCATAAAGGGAAAAATTTAACCACTATCACATTTGTACCAAACAATATATTTGTAGGAACAACAGATGGTTATTATGCAATTGATATAAATAGTGGAAAGATAGTTTTAGAGAAAAATAATAAATTACCAGTTCCTGGAATAACAGATATAAAACAAGTAGGTAATCAACTATGGTTTGGATCTGATAATGGAGTATTCTTAAAAGAACTGGATGGATTTAGATATTTCGCAGGAAAACGCTGGCTGGATACGAATTATATTATTGATATAACAAGTGATAGTAAAGGAGATATTTATTTTCTGACAAAAACAGGTTTGAATAAAGTTAAATATTTCAATCAGACTCTTGCAGATAAAACTGAAAAGATCCAGGATGATATTCGTAAATATCATATGCGTTTTGGTTGGGTAAATGAGATTAAATATCAAAAAGCAGGAGATATGAAAAGTGCAAACTCCAAGGATAATGATAATGATGGTTTGTGGACCTCACTTTATCTGGGTAGTCAGGTATTTCGATATGCAACTACTGGAGAAAAAATTGCAAAAAGATATGTATGGGAAACATTTGAATCATTTGAGAGATTGTTGACCGTTAATCCGCTAAAGGGATTTCCTTCAAGAACTTTTGAGCGTAGAGGTATTTTAGATTTAAACGATGCACATGCGTGGAGACCATCTCAGGAAGAAGAATGGGATTGGAAAGGAACTACCAGTACCGATGAGTATATTGCCTATTTATTTATTGCTTCTTTAATGGATGAGTTTATTGTTGAAACTTCCGAAGAAAAACAGAGGGTTGCTAGTTTTATTGATGCGATCATGACACATATCATTGAGAATGATTATTATTTTGTAGATCTTGATGGTAAGCCAACCCGATGGGGTAGATGGAATCCGGAATATGTAAACTGGTATCCACTATATGTTTCGGATAGAAAATTGAATAGTGCCCATTTGATTGCGGGTTTGCAATTAGCCTATCATTTAACAGATAAAAAGATATATAAAAAGGAAGCCTATAAAATGATGAATAAGTATGGTTACTTGGAAAATATCAAGGCACCAATGAAAGATATGAGAAAAACCCTTGATTACGATCACTTGGGTGACATTATGGGAGATAGCTGGAACCATTCTGATGATGAAATGTCTTTTATAACTTATTATGTTTTAGAAAAATATGCTTTTGATAATGAGCTGAGAAAGGTGTATAAAGAGGTAACCCGTGAACATTGGGAGATGGAAAAGCCTGAAAAAGATGGCCTTTGGGAAATGTTGACCTATGCGGTATCTGGTGATATAGATAAAGAATCATTAATGTTTTTCTTAAAAGAATTCAATGTGGATCTTGACAGGTATTCGACAAAGAATTCACATAGAAAAGATCTGGAGTACTTACCTGAAAATTACAGAGGCCAAACCACTAAAAAATTATTATATCCTGGAGAAAGAGAAATGCATCGTCATAATACCAACCCTTTTTCATTGGATCAGGGTGGCAGTAGAATGAGCAGACTGGCAGGGGATGAATATCTGTTACCTTACTGGATGGCAAGATATTATAAGATTATTGAATAATTATATTTAGAGAATACAAATGTAGTATTACTTTATAAATATTTTGTAATTTCACTTTAAGTTAGAATTTTCTTTCTAAGGAATATCAATAGGTTTAATTTTTAAATAAGATAAAATTATATGAGCAAAATGAAGAGATACGGAGTTTTATTCTTCATGTTTTTTATGCTGTTAGGTGCCTTTTTGACGAATGCTCAATCTTTAACGAAATTACCTTATCTGGCAAATCCAGATATTCACAGCATTACAATTAGGTGGGAAAGCAATGAGCAGGCAAAGTTTAGGGTTGCATATGGCAATTCTAAAGCTTTAGATAAATCTGTTTTTGGAAAATTGATAGGATCTAAGAAAAGTGGCTATTTATACGAAGCAAATATCATTAAATTAAAGACTGGAAAAACCTACTTTTATACTGTTAAATCAGATGATTTTACATCTGAAGTAAGCACTTTTAAAGCCGGTGTAAAAAGTAAGCAGGCATTTAGTTTTGTTGTACTTGGTGATAGTCGGTCAAAGCCTCATGTTTTTAAAGCTATTACAAAGCAGGTAAATTTGATAGATCCTGCTTTGATTGTTGCGAATGGAGATCTGATCGCTAAAGGAGGAAATTTTGATCACTGGCAAACCCAGTTTTTTGATGCAGCAAAAGATATGATTAACCATATTCCATTTGTTACTGCAGTTGGTGATCATGAATCTGATGAGGTAGATGGAGATGAAGCAGTACTTTTTACCCACTATTTGTTCCCTGAAATTGATCATTTAAAATTATGGTATTCGTATGATGTTGGAGATGCTCATTTTATTTTTCTGGACTGGAGATATCCATTTGGTGAGGAGATGATCCAATGGTTTAAAGAGGATGTAAAAAAGAGTGATAAATTGTGGAAATTTGTCATCATGCATCGGCCAACCTATAATCTGGGAGGCCATAGAGTTGCATGGGGAAAAGATGTGTGGCCCGAATTATTTAGAGAAAATAAAATTGATATTGTTTTTGCAGGGCATTCGCATTTGTACGAACGATTTTATCCTTTGCGCCCCACATCTGAACAAGATTCATGGCCTGTAACCTATATAACTACGGGTGGAGCAGGAGCATCTTTATATGAGGCGATTGAAAATCCTTTGATGGCATTTACAAAATCGATCAATCATTTTTTAAAAGTTGATATTCATAAAAATAAATTAAAACTAAAAGCTATTGGTATTGATGGAGAAATTATAGATTCCATTGCATGGGAAAAGAAGAAAGGTAAATTAAATACAGAATATCTTAACTTGGTGAAGCCACAGGAAGAAATGGATATTATCAATGTTTTTAATGAGCCAATTTCTCAAAGAATGGAACGGTTACCTATGGTAGAAGTCCCTTATCAACCGGTATTAAAATTGAGATCGGGTAAAATAAAGGAGGATATAGAGTTTACTATAAGACTGGCTGAAGCATCAAAAGGTAATTATGAAATGGAATCTGTTTCTGGAGTTTTAAAAGCAGGAGAAGAGCTGGATTTGAAGTTAAAAATATATGGCAGATCAACTTTGACGGTTAGCAAATGGGGAGATCTAAAACCTGAATTAAGATTGCTGACTGATTATAAAACAAAATCATTTAATGGCATAATTATTGGTAAATTACTGGAATATATTGCGTGGTAAAATAAAAAAATATAAACTAATATAGAAATATGAGAATATTAATTCACAAAAGCTCCAAAAAATTAAATAAGTGGCTGGCTCACCATATCGTACGGAAGATTAAAAAAGCTCAAAATAAATCAGACAAACCATATGTATTGGGTTTGCCAACAGGTTCCTCCCCGGAGGGAGTTTACAAAGAACTTGTCAAATTATATAAGGCAGGAAAAATATCCTTTAAAAATGTGATCACTTTTAATATGGATGAATATGTTGGAATACCCGAAGATCATCCACAGAGTTATCATTATTTTATGAAATATCATCTTTTTGATCATATTGATATTCCAAAAGAGAATATCCATATTTTGGATGGAAATGCCAAAGATCTTAAAGAAGAATGTAAGTCATTTGAAAATAAAATAGTGGCTGTAGGCGGTATAGATTTGTTTTTGGGAGGTATAGGCCCTGATGGTCACATTGCTTTTAATGAGCCCGCATCATCACTTTCTTCACGTACCCGTGTAAAAACCCTTACTTATGATACAATAGAAGCTAATTCAAGATTTTTTGATAATGATATTAGTAAAGTGCCAACTACCGCATTGACTGTAGGTGTTGGAACGGTGATGGATGCAAGAGAATTAGTAATTATTATCAAAGGGTATAAGAAAGCTCGTGCACTTCAAAAAGTAGTGGAAGATGGTGTAAATCATATGTGGACAGTTTCAATGTTACAATTACATCGTTATGGAACCATTTGTTGTGATGATGATTCTACTATGGAATTAAAGGTTGGAACCGTAAAATATTTTAAAGATATTGAAGCTAAAGCGATCAATAATTTACCTGTTATTGATATTTAATTTTGATTAGGTAAGTTTTGTATTGTTTAAAGGCTCGACTTTGCATGTCGGTTAAAAGAAAGGTTAAAATTCATTTGAATTTTAACCTTTCTTTTTTAGGATAAAAAATGTTAGGATATCAATAAGATACCACTAGTATTTTAGTCCCTCTAACCTTATATTTGTAAGGGTATCCTAACATTTGAATCAAATGAAAAACTCACAGTTTACTGGTTTAATGCTAGCAATTTTCTTTTTATTCCCTTTTCTTTTTTATTCCATGGAGTATAATGTTTTGGGTGAAGCTCAAAAGGGAGTGGATGCACCACAGTTTATTCTTAAAAATGTTAGTAATATTTCTATTCACGAAGTAAAATGGAGTAGATGATATAAAATTAGATAAAGTAAACAAGAAAGAACTATAGGTAAATTTAATATAACTAAATAAAAAATGAAATTATTACGAATATTGCTATTGATGATTGTAATTGTCTTACTTAATAACTGTTCTGAAAAAGAGTCGGAATATGTGACAAAAGACTATACAAATCTTGTGGATCCTATGATTGGAACCGATTGGAATGGACATACTTTTCCGGGGGCAACAGTGCCAAATGGTATGGTACAATTAAGTCCGGATACAAAAACCAGAACATGGAGTAACTGCTCTGGTTATCATTACTCTGATAAAAGTATTCTTGGTTTTAGTCATACCCATTATAGCGGAACAGGTGAAGGTGGTGGAGCAGACATTTTGTTTATGCCAACTACTGGTAAAATTCACCTAAATTCAGGTGAAGATTTGAATGCAACAGATGATGATTATACTGTCAAGGCTGGAAAAGAGAATAAAAAATCAAGAGAGAAACTAAATACTGAAAAGGAGTATCGTTCAAAATTCTCTCACGAAAAAGAAACGGCATCACCAGGTTATTATACTGTATTATTAGAGGATTATCATGTGAAGGTAGAGCTCACTACTACAAAAAGAGTAGGAATTCATAAATACACTTTTCCAAAAACAATGGAAGCAAATGTGATTCTGGATCTTGTAAGTGGAAATAGTGATGTGCCTGATAGTTTATTTATTTCGGTAAATGAGAAAGAGATATCGGGTTACAGAGCTGCAACTGGTGCTTTAGATGGCAGTAAAACTATATATTTTGTTGCTGAATTTTCAAAACCATTTGATAATTATGGAATTGCAGTAGACGACAAAGTTCAGGAAGGTTTTAGATCTGCTAAAGGGAAAAATGTAAAGACATATTTTAGATTTACAACCAAGAAGAATGAGTCTATTCTGTTAAAGGTAGCGATCTCAAGTGTGAGCATAGAAGGAGCAAGAAAAAACCTAAAAGCTGAATTACCTGGGTGGGATTTTGAAAAGGTTAGGAAGGAAGCTAAAGAAAGCTGGGAAAAAGAGCTGAATAAAATACAAATAGAGGGAGGAATCAAAGAGCAACAGAAAATATTTTATACTGCTTTGTATCACACACTTATTCATCCCAATATCAATATGGATGTAGACCGTAAGTATAGAAGTACCAATGGAAAAGTTTATACAGCTACTGATTTTGATAATTATACAACCTTTTCATTATGGGATACTTTTAGAGCCTTACATCCTTTGCAAACTATTATTAACCCAGAAAGAACCAATCAGTTTATTAAAACATTTATTAAACGTTATGAGCAAGCCAACACCATGCCTATGATGGAATTCTCGGGAAATGAAGCTGCGACAATGATTGGGTACCATTCTATTCCTGTTGTAGCCGATGCTTATGTAAAAGGGATAAGGAATTATGATGTAAAAAAGGCATTTGAAGCGATAAAACATTTAGCAAATGCGGAACGTGATGGTAAAGATTACTATTTACAGTATGGGTTTATCCCATTTGATTTAAAAGGACAGTCGGTTTCCAGATCATTGGAATATAGTTTTGATGACTGGAGTGTAAGCAGATTGGCAATTGATTTTGATGATGTAGATTATCAGCATTATAGCCAACGGGGTCAATTCTATCATAATTTATTTGATTCCAAAACCAAGTTTATGCGCCCTAAGAGTAGTGAGTATAAATGGTTGAAAGAGTTTGATCCAATGGAGATTAGTAATCGTTATACAGAGGCTAATGCCTATCAATATACGCCATCTGTATTTCAGGATATTGAGGGTTTGATCAAATTAATGGGAGGTGATCAGCAATTTGATGAATGGTTAGATGATAATTTTTCAACCAAAATGGATACTGCATTACTGCATTTACCCGATGTAACAGGGTTGATTGGGCAGTATGCACATGGTAATGAACCAAGTCATCATGTTGCTTATTTATATAATTATGTTGGTGCTGCATGGAAAACACAAAAGTTAATCAAACAAATTTTGACAACACTTTACAATTCAACACCAGATGGAATAAGTGGTAATGAAGATGCTGGTCAAATGTCAGCCTGGTATGTTTTAAGTGCAATGGGTTTCTATCCGGTAACACCGGGAATGGATTATTATGTGATTGGATCTCCATTATTTGATAAAGTGACCATTAATCTGGATAATGGTAAACAATTTCAAATTATTGCCAAGAATAATAAAACGGATCATTCTTACATACAATCAGTTACCTTAAATGGTGAGCAGTATCAAAAATCGATCTTAAAACATGAGAATATTTTAAATGGATCGAAATTGGTGTTTAACATGGGGAAAGTGCCTAATAAGGAGTGGGCAAAGAAAAAAGAAAATAGACCATACTTTATACAATATAAATCTGCTCCTATACCCAAAGCTGAAACTACGGGTAACATATTTTTGAAAAGCACAGTAATCTCTCTTTTTAATGAAGGTGAAAATGTTGTTATTCATTATACTTTAGATGGAAAAGAACCAAGTATTTCTTCACCTATATATTCAAAACCTTTCACCGTTGGCGAAACATCTGTTTTAAAAGCAAAATGCTTTGTAGAAGGTTTGAATCCTGGCTATACTTTAACCATTAATTTAAATAAGGTTGGGTTAACTTCTGCTGTAAAGGTAAGAGATAGTAAACTCGGATTAAAGTATATTTATAAAGAAGGCTTTGGTAGAAAAATTTCGGAACTTGAAAAATATCCGGTAAAAGAAACAGGTATTATCAAATCATTTAATCTGGATGCCATTAAAGACGCTAGAGCTTTTGGTTATCATTATAAAGGCTTTTTAAATATTCCGAAAGATGGATTATATACTTTTGAAATTGAAGCAAACGATGGAGCTATACTGTATATAGATAATGAAGAGCTGATCAATAATGACGGAGGGCATCAGACACAAGCAATATTTGGGAGAACGGGTCTTAAAAAAGGACTACACCCTATAAGGCTAGATTATTTTCAAATGGGAAGAGCAAAAAAACTATTGGTCAAATGGGCTAATGAAAGCATGAAAAGTAAAGAGATATCAGAAAAGTATTTATTTCATTAATACAGTATAAATGGAATTTTATAAACCGAATTTGTCAAATGGAAACAAGTTTACTGTTATAGCAAAAGATGTTTCAGATAAAAATATTTTTATCAAGTCTAAAAAATTGAATGGATAAATAATGATATTTATCATATAAAACAAAATCAAATGATGAGAAATATTAAAAGAGTTGTAATTGTTATAATCATTTTTGTTTTTGCAGGATCTACATTAATAAACTGCAATTTAAAACAAACTAAAAAAGAACTGGCAGATTATGTGAATCCATTACTTGGTACATCTAGTTCTCGCTGGATGCTTTTTCCTGGGCCCTGTTTACCTTTCGGGATGGTAAAATTAAGTCCGGACAATACCGATGAAGGACAATACAAACTCGGTGCAGGATATGAATATAAAATCAATAGTATTTCAGGATTTGGTCATGTACATTCATGGATGATGGCAAGTTTTATTACTATGCCAACAACAGGTGACCTGAAAATAGCCGTTGGAACATCTGAAGATCCTGATAGTGGCTATCGCTCAAGAATTGATAATAAAAACACCAAAGCCACTGCGGGGTATTATTCAACTATTTTAGATGATTACAATATCAAGGTTGAATTAACAGCAACTACCAGAGGAGGATTTCAACGGTACACATTCCCTAAAACTGATAAGGCTCGAATATTATTTGATTTTAAATTTACGGAAGAAGAACCTTCAACCATTGTAGAAGCAAGTATTAAAAAAGTAAGTAATACAGAAATTGAAGGGTATGTAATGCGAGAAGCAGGTGAATGGAATGATTACGTCGTTCACTTTGTTGCTCGATTCAATCGCCCATTTACTACTATGGGTGGTTGGAAAGGAACTGTTATTTCGAAAGAATCAAATGAGATAAAAATAACCGAAGATCTAGATGTCGGTGCATTTTTAAATTTTGATGTGGATGAAGACCAAGAAGTTTTGATGCAAACCGCTATTTCGTACGTAAGTGTTGAACAAGCAAGATTGAATCTTACAACCGAAATGGATGGATTCGACTGGAGTTTTGATACTGCACACCAAAACGCTCGAAAAATTTGGAATGATTTATTGGGAAAAATTAAAGTTGAAGGAGGCAAAGAATCTGATAAAATAAAATTTTATACTGGTCTATATCGTGCCTATAGTTCTAAAACAATTTTTAGTGATGTAAATGGAAAATATGTAGATGCCTGTGAAAACGTGCAACAGGTTGATTCTGCTGATTTTGATGTGTATGGTGCCGATGCATTTTGGGGCTCTTTCTGGAACTTAAATCAAGTTTGGAGTTTGGTTAGCCCGGATAAGGCTGAAAAATGGGTTAAATCTCTATTAGAATTATATGATAAAAACGGGTGGCTGCACGATGCTCCTGGCGGACTTGAGTACTCGAGTATTATGGTAGCGGCACATCAAATTCCATTTATTGTAAATGTCTGGCAAAAAGGAATTCGAGGTTTTGATGCTGAAAAAGCTTTTAAAGCGATGAAAGAAATTCAGATGACTCCCGGTCAGCCTCATGAATGTGGAGGTTATGTAGGTAACCGAAATATACAAATTTATATGGATCTGGGTTATGTTCCTGCCAATCAAGGCCCAGTTTCCAATACCTTAGAATATGCCTATGATGATTGGTGCGTTGCTCAAATGGCAAAATCATTGGGGAAAATGGATGACTATAAATATTTTATGCAGCGGTCACAAAACTATCGAAATGTATTTGATTCCAAAACAAAATATATTCGGCCTAAATATGCAGGTGGTCCATGGTTAGAAGATTTTAGTATGGTAAAAGGTGCAGGAGATAGTGGTCACAGTTTTGGATTTGGTTCTAAAGATTATGTAGAATCGAATGCCTGGCAATTCAGCTGGTTTGCACCTCATGATTTAAAAGGCTTGATAGAATTGATGGGTAAGGAAGAGTTTAACAACAGGTTAGAAGAAGGTTTTGAAAATTCACTCCCGTTTTTCACTTCAGATTATGTAAATATTGGTAATCAGCCTAATATGGAAGCTCCATGGTTATTTAATTATTCAGGTAAACCTTGGCTTACGCAATACTGGATACGTGAAGTACTGGACAATTATTTTGGAACAGATCCAGTTGATGGCTATCACGGTGATGAAGATCAGGGGCAAATGGGATCCTGGTTTGTGATGAGTGCCATGGGACTTTTTCAAATGGATGGAGGAGCTTCTGTTGAACCCGCTTATGAATTATCAGGACCTATCTTTGAGAAAATCACGATACAATTAGATCAGAATTATTACAGCGGAAAAGAATTTGTAATCGAGGCAAAAAATACATCTTCAAAAAATAGATATATCCAATCTGCTACATTAAATGGGAAAGTATTGAATAAATTCTGGTTCAAACACTCCGATTTAATCAAAGGAGGAACATTGATATTAGAAATGGGATCCACTCCAGATAAACATTGGGCGATCAATAGCGAGCACCCTCAGGTTTATGATATTGAACCGATTGTTACCACACCATATATTATTGATACAGACAGAGTGTTTAGTAAAGAAAGAGAAGTTAAATTGGCATGTGATACAAAAAAATCTGAAATTTATTATACGTTGGATGGTGCAGAGCCATCTAAAAAGTCTCTTTTGTACAAAGATCCTTTTATCATAAACAAAACAACTTCCATTAAAATGAACGCATATAAAGGTGCTCAAAAAAGTTTACCTTCACAAGCAACAATAAAAAAAGTAGGAGAAATTGAAAAGATGTATTTAAAAGATATGCGATCCGGACTTAAGTATAAATACACCCATGGTATTTATAGGGTTGTAAATGATATGCTGAATGTTCTGCCATTAAAAACGGGTATTCACCCACAATTCAACATCGATTTAAAAGAAAAGGAACAGTTTTTTTCTTTTGATTTTGAAGGTTTTATTAATATTCCAAAAGATGGTGAATACATTTTTTATTTGGCAACTAATGATGGCGGACGTTTGTATATAGACAATATTTTATTATTAAACAACGATGGTTTACATCCTATTGTTGAAATCAATAAGTCAATTCAATTAAAGGCAGGTTTACATCCCATCTCAGTAAAATATTTTCAGGAGGGCGGTAGAAACGGATTAAAAGTTTCCTGGAAAGGTCTGGGAATTGAAAAACAGGAAATCCCCGCGAATGTACTATTTCATAAAAAAGAAAAATCATGTGAATAATTTATTTTTTAAAATAAGATCAGAGATAATAACAGGTGTGATCTGGACAGCAATTCTAACGGTGATGTATCTGGTACTTTCCTGGAATGAAAATTCCGTTTTTGAGATATTTTCAGCATTGGGGTTTTTCATTTTGCTTTATTTTCTTTTTTTTTCCATTGGAAGAGAAGAGGTGTCAAAAAGGATGAGGTCTTTTATTCAGAATAAAATTGAAAAGGCAGTTTTATTTCCTACATTTTTAATAGCTCTGTATTATAGTTATATCATTTTAAATGGTTTTAATCCTTTAGAAGGAACAGTTTTTATGCTGCCTTTTTTGATTTATTTTCCAACCTTGATATTTGTTGCAAAACATAATAATTCACATAAAATTGATTGGCTTGATTTTACAACCTTTGTTTTGTTTTTACTGCCAACTACACTCGTTGAATTTTCGCCAAGCACACATTTACCCTTTGGTGGTGGTATTTTTGATTCTATTTATCGTTTGGTGATAATTCTTGCAGCAGTGTATTCTTTTGTCGTGATACGAAATATAAAAGATGTTGGTTTTTATCCTATTATTAAAACTAAATATTTATTAACAGCAATTGGTGTCTGGCTCGCATTTTATGGTTTTGTATATGTCATTGGAAATTCTGTTGATTTTATTCAATACGTGGGTTATAAGAAAACCTTTATTGCAGTTTTAGGATCCATAGGAATTAGTATTTTAAGTGTCTTTTTGCATACCGCAATATTTGAAGAGTTGTTTTTTCGAGGACTTTTACAAAATATGTTGGCAAAAAGAATTGCACAGGAAAATAGTTGGAAATCATTCTGGAAATGGGGGGCTTCTTTATTAATTGTCTTGTCACTTATTACAGGTTACACGATGGATGGAAACATGCAGTGGTTTCCTTCCCTAATCACAGTATTTTTGTTTTTAACAGCATTCGTAATTGAACGATATGGTATCAGTCCAAAAGGAACTTATACAGCTCTGGCCATTACAAGTGTGTTATTTGGATTGGTACACTATCATTCAGGATCCATTATTTTTGTTGGATTAGCGAGCATTGGCGGATGGGCATATGGTTATACATACATCAAAACAAAAAATGTATTTTATGCAGCTTTGGTTCATGCTTTGGTAAATAGTTCACATTTGATATTTGGACTGGAATTGATGAAATAAATTTGATTAGAAATTGAAAAATATTCAATAATCATGAAAAA
>JADGEA010000529.1 GCA_016744615.1 Flavobacteriaceae bacterium | reverse complement strand
AGATACAACCGTGGGTGGATGTAAATGATATATTAATGATGACATTCCTGCAAATCCTGCAGTACCAAAAAGTTCTTCTTGATACAGAGATCCGTCCGATTTTTTAAAAGTAGTATGTCTTTTAGGTGGTATTTTACCGAGTGTATGATAACGTGGCATAATTTTTTATTAAATGAATTAATTAATTAATTGAAAATTATGGGCTTCTTACTCTGGGTTTCTTTTATTTAGAAACTTGATATCGAGAAGTGTATATTTCCAACGAAGAGTAGTCATTTTACAAATATCGTAAAAATTTATTTGGAAATGTTTAAGGAAATGCTAAAACAACTTTATGAAACTTTAACTATTAAAAACGATAGCCAACACTAATATACCAAGCGCTTTCTTCTCTTTCAGGAGAAAATGAATACTTTGCTTCAACAGGTCCTAAAAAAGTATCCCATCCAACACCTAAAGCATATCCCGTATAATCAACAGCATCTATCCATTGATTGTTATCAAACAAATCGTCACCAACATTTGCAATATTAGCAGCTGCATTAATGTGAAGTTTTTTATAAACATTATAATCTACCGTAAGGGTTGCTTTTAAAAAGGTATCTCCTCTTAAACTTAAGTCTTTATAGCCATATAAAGAAACTAAGTTACTGCTCTCTTTATATCCATATCCGCCCACAAAAAAATCAAATGATTTAGTCTCATCACCACCAATTTTAACCCCGCCATCAACCTCAATTAATGCAGTGAATTTCTTCAAAAAAGACTGAGCATAACCCACCTTTGCTTTTCCTATGGAGAATTCATTAAAATTCTTATTCGTTCCGGTTGCTAAAAAATATAAGTTAAAATCTCCTTTAAAATAAAACCCCTTAGTTGGAAAAAACTTATTATCAAAACTATCGTAAATCACATATCCAAAAGCCCCAAAATAATTCGTGTCTTCAAAAACAGTTCTTGGCTTGTCATCTTCATCAATACCAATAGTCTTAGAGATGTATTGTTTCCATTTATGTTCTCCTCCTATACCCAATAAAAACGTTCTTTTAAAAAATGTTTGCAGATAAATTTGATTCGTTAATTCACCATATTCAAAATTCAGGCTATTTATTTCACTACCAGCAGAAACTTCTTGAAAAGGAAGAATAAAGTCCATCGA
>JADGEA010000270.1 GCA_016744615.1 Flavobacteriaceae bacterium | reverse complement strand
TATTGTTTTTCATCACAGGCAATAAATCCAACAAAGATCAATAAAAGCCAAATATATTTTAATTTCATAATTTTTATTTTTAATTTATTATTGATTAATTACCCAAGAGATATAATACATAGAACCTACATAGCCTGTTCCTGGAGCTACCATATAAGGGTTTCCTCCAATATTAGATCCTCCTATTTTGAAAGTAGATTTGATCTTTGGAACTGTGTAATTTATTTGTGCATCAAATATGGAAGTTGAAGGTACAACAGCATTTGCTATGGTAGACTCCCATAAGAAATCGTTTGCAAATCGGTAATTAATATTAAAACCAAATCCTTCAAATAAATTTACACTTCCGATAGAAGCTTTAAATTGATGCTCCGGAGTATTGAACCCTGCTTCAAAGTCAGGATATTTTTCCTGATCAAATTCATAATTTGTCCAGGTATAACTAAATCCAAGATCCAGTTTTTGAAATACTCTTCTGTTTACGCCAATATTAGCTCCGTAAGAAGTAATTTGCGTTGGTGAATTGGTATATAATGAAAATACCTGAGTTTGACCGGTAACAACATCTATCACACCAGTACCATCATGAGGAGAGCCGTTTTCAGGAGTAATGACAACTACCTGACTAATGAAATCATCATAAATGTTATAGTATGCATTGATATCAATAGAAAATCTTTCCACATTTCCACGATATCCAATATCAAAAGCTTTTACTTTTTCGGGTTGAACCAAATCGGTAATAACTGGGTTTAATTTACCAACATCACCAGTGGCAGCAAATTCTAAAACTGAAGTTAATGAATATGAATCACCATATGCTTTTCTACCGGTAAGATCTGTATTTGGAAGATCTCTATCTAAATTATCAGGTGATGACCCAACCAATATAGCTCTTCCTGAATCCAATCCAATAAATAGATCTTGTGTTGTTGGATTTCTAAATCCAGTTTGGAAAGAGACTCTAAAGTTATGTTGTTTATTCTCTCCGGCTGAGTATACAACAGATGCTCTAGGCGATATACTACCATCAAAAAATTCATTTTTATCATATCGAAGAGAAGCAGATAAGATCAATCTTTCATCCATCAATTTTTTACTTGCCATTACATAGGCTCCAACTTCATCATAGTCAATTGAACCGTCATAATCTGTAAAAATAGTACCTTCTGAGTTTAAGGAATATCTTCTATAAGAACCTCCTGCCTGCAGATTAAATTTATTATTAAATAAGCTTGAAAAGTTATAATTTCCTTCTCCTACATACATTTTTGTTTGATCCACAAATTTTGATCCGCTAGAAAAATTAGGATCATTGATTACTTCATTAAATTTTTTCTCAAATTCAGGTGTTCCTGGTTTTAATGTCACTGTATTATCTGCATAAACACGTGCTCCCTGATGTGCCTGATCTGAAGTTGCACCTGCCATAGATGCTTCTAAATAAGCACCAACATAAGTACCAAACCATGTTGGAGAATTATCTCTGTTCATATTGATACCTGTAAAAACCAAATCATATGATCTACCTGCATCTTCAAATGTAACATATCCTCTCACAAAGAAATTCTTATTTTTAATTTCCAGTTTATTTTGAGTCATTGTAAAATTCTTTAAACTATATCTGTTAGTTCCCTGGTAAATAGTCGATCCCTGACCGGATCTGAAATTATAGGAGATTTCCAGATCATCACCCATAGGTCTGTAATTTAAAGAGACGTCAACTTTTACACTTTCTGCTTCATAATCGGTAAGGTCTTTTTCCAGATAACCTGTTCTACCTACATTATCACTAGGCACCAATGCACTTGCCCCATCAGGAATCAAACCATCAGCCTCCATTGATTTTGCAACTTCATGAATATCTGTTACTATTTCATCTCCATAAATATTGATAGCATCATGATCATAACCACGTTGGTCATATGGAGTTATCTTATCAGGTAAACCTGCACCTTGTGTTGTATATTGATTTGTATCACTTGTCATCCAATCTGTTCCTTTTAAATAAGAAAAAGAAACCTTTGCTGCAAATTTGTCACTAAAAGCATGTGCTGCACGGATACCAAAATCCATATAGTTATTATCCCCTGAATCTTGTATGGTTAAACCTGTCTTTGCATAAAAACTGATACCCTGATAATCAAAAGGATTTTTTGTGGTCATAAATAATATCCCGTTAAATGCATTTGCTCCATATAAAGCTGAAGAGGCACCCGGAATAATTTCAACACTTTTCAAATCCAATTCATTTGCTCCAACTAAATTACCCATCACAAAGTTTAGAGCAGGAGAAGCATTGTCCATACCATCTATCAATTGAACAAATCTTGTATTTGAGAAGGTTGAGAACCCTTTAGCGTTAACCGAATTAAACGTTAAACTATTGGTTTTAATGTCAATCCCTTTTAAATTGTTTAAACCGGTATAAAAACTTGCAGAGGTACTGTTTTTGATAGCCCTTACATCCATTCTTTCAATGGTCACAGGAGATTCTCTTAAACTTTCAGGAGTACGTGAAGCCGACACAACAACTTCATCTAAAGCGTTTTGTGATTCATCCAAAGCTATGGTTAAATTTTCATTATCCAGATTTATCTCTACCGTTTTACTTGTATAACCAATAAAAGTAATTTCAAGAGAAACTGGTAATTCATTATTAATTTTTAATAAAAATTTACCGTCAAAATCTGTAGAAGTTCCAGTTACATTTCCTACAACTCGTATATTAGCTCCAGGAATAGGATCATTTGTGAATGCATCTATAACTGTACCAGAAACAGTAGTTTGAGCAAATAGAATCACCCCACTAAACAGGGTGAAAAATAGAAATAATAATTTTTTCATAATTTGAATTTGAGATATTAAGATGCCGAAAAATACAATTTTTTTCGAATTTCTCTAATATTTTATGAAAAAATTGTTGATAAAATAAAAATTACCTGATAAAAATCATTAATTATGCAAACTATTTTACATATAGCTTCTGTGATGAAGTCTCATTTCCTCTTTTCACTTGAAGAATATAAATTCCACTTGAAATATTATGTGCCAATATTCTTTCTTTAAATGATGACGAAGTGGTTTTGAATACTTTTCTAAGGATATTTCTACCCATGATATCAAATAAATTAATTTCTACATCACCTGTATTCTTAGAATTGAATACAACATTAAATATTCCTTCTGATGGATTTGGGTACACCTTAAAATTATCAAACACATAATTATTCTCTCCTAAAACAGGTTCTGAAGTACAAATTTCCAAACTCCAACTTTGCAAACTACCCTCATCACCCTCGGCTCCATCTACAACTTTTAATTTCCAGACACCGACAGACGACTCACCGTTAAAAGCAAATAATGCCTGCGTTGGCTTAATTGTTCCCGATATAACAGGGTTGCCTGAACATGTAATATCTACACCGCTATCATCAAAAATCACATCAATATTATTTTCAGAATCACAGGCTCCACTTAATAATTCAATGATGGTTCCGTTCGGACTTTCCAAAGTCAAAGTGACATCACTAATCCAGCTATGGTTGATTTTCACACTTACAGTAACACTCTCCACATTAAGATCTTCAGTAATATCAATACTTGATATCAAACCTTCAGGATCATTATCTGGAATATCTGTTGGAACATCAACTGAGTCAAATCCTTTACAAACCTCATTAAATTCACCAATGGAAAAAACTCTGGAATTCACAGCATAAAAATGACCATCAACAGCTTCTATCATAACAAAACATTTTGATGCTGAGGTATCTGGCACATTAATATTTTGACTTCCATCATTTGATGTATTGGACGAAAGGATTATGGGAAATGTTCTGCCTCCATCAATAGACATTAAAATATTCACATGAGAAACATTGATACCATTTTCAGTTGTACCAGCTACATCCCAGGTTATATTTTCTGAAGTATTTTTATCCCAAACCAGATCAACTACATTTTGTGAGGTTATGATAAATGGTCCTGCAGCATCCGTAACTGTTATCTTTACGTTATCAACTGCTGTTTTACCAGCCTCAGCATTATTATCTCTAACCGTTAGTTTAAAATTCATTTCTCTGGCAACTGCAGGAGTAACTTCCCATATAGAAGAAACACTTCCGTTAACAACAGTACTTAATTCAGGCATATATCTATTGCCATTTACTTTGGGGTTTACCGATCTGTACAATGCTCCACTTGTTGCAGTTTCACTTGGCGGAATTGTAGTTATCTCATTATCGATCTGCTCCCAGCAAAAACTAATCGGGTCACCATCAGCATCATTACCCTGACCTTTTAATATATAAGGT
>JADGEA010000050.1 GCA_016744615.1 Flavobacteriaceae bacterium | reverse complement strand
TTATGATAAAAGTATTTTCAAAATTTCAGATCACTTCTTGGAAATTAGTTTTCCTTTAGAGAAAGACTATTCAACTAACCAACAAGTCACCGAACAAGTCACCGAACAAGTCACCGAACAAGTTACCGAACAAGTCACCGAACAAGTTAAAAAATTACTTTCTCATATAGAGCAGAAAGAATATTCTACAAGTGATTTGATGGAGTTAATAGGTTTAAAACATAGACCAACATTCTTATATAAATATCTACAACCTGCTTTAGAGTTGAAATTAATAGAAATGACCATTCCTGACAAACCAAAAAGTAGTTTACAGAAATACCGCTTGACTGTTCAGGGAGAGGGATTTAAGAAAAAGAATATTAAATAAAATTCACTTAAGCACAATTTGAAGATACTCGGCTCTAACTTTGCTAAATTATATTTAACTCAATTTAGCAAAAATAGAGCTAAGGATTAACATAATCAAGTAAAAGAATATAATGTTACCAACATTTGTCCAGTTTATTTATTAAAAAACTGGACATTTTTCATACCTTTGAAAAAATATACATTTGAAAACTACTGATTATATAAGAGATAAGATAGAAAGACTACCTAAAGGCTATGTTTTTACCTATGAAGACTTTATTACTGAGGTGAACAAAAAAGAAGCTATTATAAAAACATTAAATCGTATGGCTTCTATTGGTAAAATTTCTAAGCTGTCTAAGGGTAAATTTTATAAACCTGAGATAACAACTTTTGGCACCTTATTGCCGGGTCAATATCAAACAGTAAAAGACCTACTGGAAAAAGACGGAAAAATCATCGGTTATATTACAGGTTATGGGTATTACAATGCTATGGGACTTACCACACAAGTTAGTAATATAATACAAATTGGCAAAAATGAAACAAGACCTTCTTTTACAAGAGGACGTTTTAAAATTGCTTTCATCAAACAAAAAAATACGATTACCAAACAAAACATTCCTTTACTACAAATTTTAGATGCAATTAAATATATTAAAAAAATTCCCGATGCTTCTACTGAATTTTCGGTTAATAGATTAAAAGCTATTTTAAATGATCTTTCTAACCAGAGTATTGATAAAATGGTAAAGTTATCTCTAAATTATCCGCCTTCAGTAAGAGCTTTGTTGGGAGCTTTATTAGATGCTGTTAATAAGAATAAAAAAACCGAAGCTTTAAAAAAATCATTAAATCCAATCACAAAATATAAGCTTTTAACCCCCAAGCGTATTTTACCAACCCGAGAAAATTGGAATATTGTATGAATCTACACGAAAACAACAAGCTATTTAAAGAGGCTCAAAAAAATAGTGTGGAAAATTGATTAATCAAACAATGTGTTTTAAATTCACCTAAGTAAAAAGGGTTGGTAGATAGGATGATAGAAGGGTTGGCAGATAGTCAAAAAAAAATTGTAGTTTTAGTAAATCAAATTAAAATATTTTCAATTTAAGAAGTGAAGTTTCTAGATCTAATAAAAAATAATAATTGGTTAAGTGTTAAAATGACGCTATTAAACCTTTACCCAAAAGAAGAAAAGGGTATTTCGGGTTATGAAGATGCTTATGAAAAATTGTTTTATTTAAGTCCGGTATCTAGTGACATTACTATGCAAGTAAAAAATGAAATAGACGATTTTGATCAAGAAGAATATGTTGATGTTTCTGGCTACTATAAAAACCCGAAAACTGAAGAGGAAAAATTTTCACAAGCCATTGAGTTTACAGCATGGGATAAGTGGTTGGGAATGGATATTGATAAAAATAGTTTACAAAATTTTTCAGAATTAGAAATTATAGCACATTGCATTTATGAAATGACTTTCATGGGTTTTGATGAAGAAGGTATTCAATCAGAATTAAATAATCTGGAAGATTCTGTTGATGAATATAAAAATCAAGAAGAAGATACCAAAATCGATAATTTAACCTCTTTTGACGATTTATTAAAAAAGTTTAATAGCAATTAACGTTATGAAATTCACCGAAGCACAATTAGAACAAGCCGTTATTGAACTTTTTCAAGATCAGAATTTTACCTATCAAAAAGGGGTAGAAATTGAAAGAAGTGATGATGAAGTGCTTATTAAAGCTGATCTAAAGCAATTCCTGTTAAAACAATTTAAAAAAGAAAAAATTACAGATCATGAGGTAGATTCTATCATTAGAAAATTAGAAGTTTTACCAAGTTCAGATATTTACGAAAGCAACAAAGCTTTTATGAAATGGCTTTCGGATGGTTTTTTGTTAAAGCGTGAAGATCGCTCTAAAAAAGACTTATTTATACAACTTATTGATTATAATTCAACTGAAAATAACCTCTTTAAAGTTGTAAATCAATTAGAAATTCAGGGATACGAAAAACGAATACCCGATGCAATAATTTATATCAATGGTTTGCCGCTTGTTGTTTTTGAATTTAAAAGCGCCATCCGTGAAGAAGCAACCATACATGATGCTTTTATTCAAATTACGGTTAGATACCAACGTGATATTCCTGAACTTTTTAAATACAATGCTTTTTGTATTATTAGTGATGGTATAAACAATAAAGCAGGTTCATTTTTTTCACCTTATGAATTTTTCTATGCTTGGCGGTCTGAGTCAGACAGACAATTATTCCAGGATGGAGTTGAAACGGATGGAATCGCCAGTTTGTTTTCTATGGTAAAAGGTATGTTTAATCATAGCACTTTACCTGATATAATTCATAATTTTATATTCATTCCTGACAGTTCCAAAAAAGAAGAAAAAATTGTTTGTCGTTATCCACAGTATTATGCGGCAAGAAAGATGTTTGACAATATTAAATTACACCAACGCCCTGAAGGTGATGGTAAGGGAGGAACTTATTTTGGAGCAACTGGCAGCGGTAAAAGTTATACCATGCTTTTTCTCACAAGACTATTGATGAAAAGCATTTATTTTTCAAGTCCGACCATCATTTTAATCACAGATAGAACAGATTTAGATGATCAGCTTTCCGGTCAGTTTACCAATGCCAAAGGTTTTATTGGTGATAATATGGTAATGAGTGTTGAAAGCAGGGAACAATTAAAGCAATTATTACAAGGCAGAAATAGTGGTGGCGTATTTTTAACAACCATTCATAAATTTACTGAGGATACTGAGTTACTTACCGATAGAAATAATGTGATTTGTATTTCGGATGAAGCACACAGAAGTCAGATCAACTTAGATCAAAAAATAAAAATTACCAAAAAAGGAGTTGAAAAAACCTATGGTTTTGCCAAATATTTACATGACTCTTTACCTAATGCAACCTATGTAGGCTTTACCGGAACACCAATTGATGCAACACTAGATGTATTTGGTGAAATTATTGATGCTTATACGATTAATGAATCTGTAAAAGATGAAATTACGGTTAAATTAGTATATGAAGGCAGAGCAGCAAAAGTAGTTCTTAACAGCACCAAATTAGAAGAAATAGAAGATTACTATGGGCAATGTGTTGCAGAAGGTGCAAGTGAATATCAGGTAGATGAAAGTAAAAAAGCCTCCGCCAGTATGAATGCTATTATTGGTGATCCAGATAGAATTAAAGCGGTAGCTAAAGATTTTGTAAACCACTATGAAAATAGAGTTTCTGAAGGGGCTACCGTAAAAGGTAAAGCCATGTTTGTGTGTAGCAGTCGGTTAATTGCTTATGATCTTTATCAAGAAATTATTGCTCTACGACCTGAATGGTTGGAAGTAAAAATAAGTGACGATAATGTAAAATTATCCGAAAAGGACAAAAGAGAGATCAAACCCATGGAAAGAATTAAAATGATCATGACTCGTGGTCAGGATGATCCTAAAGAATTATATAATCTGTTGGGTACAAAAGAATATCGCAAAGAGTTAGATCGCCAATTTAAAAATGAAAAATCAAATTTTAAAATTGCCATTGTAGTTGATATGTGGCTTACCGGTTTTGATGTGCCTTTTTTAGATACCATTTATATTGATAAGCCTATTCAGCAGCACAATTTAATTCAAACTATTTCTCGTGTAAATCGAAAATTTAAAAATAAAAATAAAGGTTTGGTGGTTGATTATATCGGTATCAAAACACAAATGAATAAAGCCTTAAAACAATATTCAAGTATAGATGGAAGTAATTTTGAAGATATCGCACAATCTGTAATTGTGGTAAAAGATCATTTGGACTTATTAAATAAGTTATTTCACAAATTTGATAGTTCACTTTATTTTACAGGAAAGCCATTACAACAACTGGAATGTTTAAATAAAACTGCTGAATTTGCACAATTAACCCATAAACAGGAAAAGAGATTTATGGATTTAGTAAAACGTCTAAAATCAGCTTATGATATTTCATGTAATAGTGAGGCGTTTAGTCAGGATGAACGTGATCTCATACATTTTTATTTAGCGATTCGTTCCATAATCTTCAAATTAACCAAAGGCAATGCACCAGATACTGCACAAATGAATGCAAGAGTTAGAGAAATGATCAAAGAAGCTTTACTGAGTGATGGTGTTGAAGAAATATTCAAACTCGGTGAAGATCACGAAAGTGAGATTGATATTTTTGATGAAGCCTATTTAGCTAAAATTGAGAAAATTAAATTACCAAATACCAAAATTAAACTACTCCAAATGCTGTTATCAAAAGCAATTGGAGAACTTAAAAAGGTAAATAAAATAAAAGGAATAGATTTTTCTGATAAATTTAGATCTATAGTTGACAGGTATAATGAAAGAAACGAGCAGGATGTTTTAACCAGTGATGTTTTAGATGATTTTGCTAGTGAAATTGTGGATCTGTACCATAGCTTAAAAGATGAAAAAGAATCATTTAAAGATATGGGAATTGATTTTGAAGAAAAGGCTTTTTATGATATTCTAAAGTCCATTGCTCATAAATATGAATTTGAATATCCAGAAGATAAACTGATACATTTAGCAAAAGAAGTCAAATTAGTAGTTGATGACAAAGCAAAATATACAGATTGGAGTAAAAGATCAGATATTAAAGCAGAATTAAAAGCAGATTTAATTGTTCTTTTAGCTGAAAATGACTATCCACCAATAACAAGGGATGAAGTTTTTAAAGAAATTTTGGAGCAAGCTGAGAATTTTAAGAAGTATCAGAAAAAGTGATTACGAAATATATTTAAGCCCTTCATTTAGAAAATTTAAATCTGTTTTTTACTAAGTATTCATTTGCCTTTTGTTTAATTTTGTCAAATGTTTCAATCTTATCCTGTAATATCCATTGATCTATTTCTTGCTTGCTAAAATATAGTTTTTTACCTTTTTTGTAATGTGGTATCTCTTTGGAACTTGTTTTTTTGTAAATATGACTTTTTGAAAGATCTAAATATTTGGGGTCACGTTAATTTTGTGGGGAGAAGAAATATTATTTCAAATAATGTTGGTAATGATAGGCTTGTTGAACTGGAAATAACTCATTTTTTTTTTGAGTTATTCCATTTCAATAATACCACTAAACAATGGCGTTAGAGCCATTATTAAAAAAAGGTTTTATTGAGAAACTTGAATCAGCTTTTTTTAGTTAAAGAATTACTCCCCATATTTTTAATGTGACCCAATATTTGGCTAATTGTTCAACGTTCATAACATTATCTGAGGCAACGTTGTTCTGTGATTTAATTAAGTTTTCAATTTGGTTTAATTTTTCCATTAAAATTTCAAAAGGATTATGCATAATTTAAAGTTTTAGTACCGATTTAAATTTAGTGATTAAATCGATAGAATTACGAAATATAAACAAGGTATCCATTTTCAGTAATCCTTTCTATTTTTCAATCTCATAATTTTATTAAGTAATTTAATGTAATTTTGATAAATATGTCTACTAAAAATCAAATTGAAATATATCAAACCAAAGATGGTTTAACGGAATTAAATGTTCAGTTAAAAGAAGAAACTGTTTGGTTAAGCCAAAAGCAAATGTCATTTCTGTTTGACAAAAATATTATGACAATAAATGAACATATTAAAAACATTTATCATGAAGGAGAATTAGAAGAAAAATCAACTATAAGGAAATCCCTTATAGTTCAATCAGAAGGAAAAAGAAAAGTAAAAAGAGAGATTATTTTTTACAACCTTGATGTAATTATTTCTGTTGGATACCGAGTAAAATCAAAACAAGGTACACAATTCCGGATTTGGGCAAACAAAATTTTAAAAGACTATTTGGTTAAAGGATTTACGATCAATGAAAAACGCTTAAAGGAAAAAGTTGAACAATTTGAAGAACTTAAAAAAATTGTCCATTTACAAGAAAAGGTTATTTCAGAGTACCAATTAGATACAGATGAAACAAAGGGTTTGATAAAAGTGATTAATGATTATACACTCGCTTTAGAGATGCTGGATGATTACGACTTTCAACGATTACAGAATCCATCTAAAGGAGTAAACGAGTTATTTAAAATTCATTATAATGAAGCTCGTGAAGCAATAGATCAATTAGGTAAAGAGACACATTTTGAAGGGTTATTTGGTAGAGAAAAAGATGATTCTTTTAAAGGTTCACTGGAAAACATTTACCAAACTTTTGATGGGATAGATCTTTATCCAACTACCGAAGAAAAGGCGGCACACTTACTATATTTTGTGGTGAAAAATCATTCTTTTTCAGATGGGAACAAGAGAATTGCAGCATTTCTGTTTATATGGTTTTTAAAAAGAAACAATCTGCTTTATACTAAATATGGATTAAAAAGATTAGCTGATCATACTCTTGTGGCACTTACTTTAATGATTGCAGAAAGCCATCCGAAGGATAAGAATATGATGATAAAAGTGATAACTAATATTATTTCAAATTAATTATGAAAATCCAATACTGCTCAGATCTGCATTTAGAATTTCCTGAAAATAATTTGTTTTTTAAAAATAATCCGTTAAAAATTGAAGGGGATATTTTAATATTGGCCGGTGATATTCTCCTATTTAAAGATATGGATAAACATGAGTATTTCTTTAATTATGTTTCTGAAAATTTTAAATTCACTTATTGGATTCCGGGTAATCATGAATATTATTATAGTGATATTTCTGAAAGAAGTAATTCTTTTAAAGAACAAATAAGAGACAATGTTTATTTAGTTAATAACGTGACAGAAATTCACGATGGTATAAAGTTTATATTCTCAACATTATGGTCAAAAATCTCACTTCAAAACGAATGGCAGATCCAAAAAGGATTATCTGATTTTAGAGTAATTAAAAAAGATGGTGATATTTTTACTCCATTTGATTATAACCTATTACATCAAAAAAGTATTGATTTTCTTAAAAAAGAATTAAACCAAAACAAGCAAAGCAAAACTGTAGTTATTACGCATCATGTTCCAACATTTATAAACTACCCAGAAAAATATAAGGGAAGTATTTTAAATGAGGCATTTGCAACAGAGCTTTTTGATTTTATTGACGAATCAAATATTAATTATTGGATATTTGGTCATAGCCATGAAAACATTTCTAATTTTAATATTGGTAAAACCAAATTGGTTACAAATCAATTAGGTTATATAAGCTATGGAGAACATAAAAATTTTAATATTGGAAAATACTTTAAAATTTAGAGTGTGATAAAAACCTACCTTGACTCCCTGAAAAATTTAATTTTGATACCTCTAAAGAGAAAATAATCGCAATACTCTCAGAAATCAACTTAAAAGAGTTTAAAAAATATGTTCAAAATACAAAAATTGACAAGTTTGGAGATCATTGCTTTTAAAAATACATCAAAATCACTAATAAACTTAAAATCAACACTTCTTATATCGTAGTTTGTAGTATCATAATACTCTTTGGTAAAGTCCTTTAGGTATTTATTTAGTGTAATAAATTTAGAGGAATATCCTTTTGCTAAAATCTTGATCTTTCCTTTTCCATAGAGGTAATAATTGAAGTATTCTGAAATGGAGTAATTACTGTGATTTTTACCTTTATATAGGTCAATAATTAATTTGGCTGTAATTGGTTTATTGTCAAAATATAACTTATCTGCTATATCTTGTAATCTGGTTTCAAGATCGGATAATTTCTTATTTGCTAATTGATCTTTAGTAGACCTTCTAAATTGTTCATTCCAGTCATCCGGAAAGGCATAAATACCAGTTGAAAATTCACTTTTCTTTCTATTGATTCTTATTCTGCAATAGAGTATTCTCTTTCCTTCTCTGTTTACCTTTTTACTGAAAAAGTAAATAGGTGAGATGCTTTTTCTCATAATTTTTGTTTTTAATGATTATTAAATATTCATCAAAACATATCATGATTCTTATGTAATTTTAACCACGTGTCACAATTTGTATTGGTTAAATAATACTGATCCTATTGCGACACAAAATATCATAAATGACATATTTTTGATACTTTTATGATGCAAATTAAGGTAAAATAAATTGATATAAAAATAAGAAACCCTTGCAATGCAAGGGCTTTAGGGCTTTTCATTGTTTTAGAAAAGTTAAAAAGTCGGGGTGGCAGGAAACTTCCTTAGACCCTCAATAAACTATATATCAATAATTTACAATGCAAACCTAAAAACGATTCACCGAATCGTTCACTAAATGCAAAAAGAACTATTTTAAAACAAAATGTATTACCGCTTTGTTGTTATAAAGATACAATCAATATTTAACAACAAAGCTTTTAATTAAACTATTAAAAGACAGGGTAAATAGATCCAAGCTTTTTATGTACTTTTACATTCTCTAAAGCAGCTTTATTTATTAAAATAAATTTAAATAATGTAAACAATTGTAATCTATTTCTTTTTTTATGTTGGCTTTAAAGTGATATTGAACTTTTAAACTACGTAAGTTGAAGATTATTTTAGATTTTATTTTAATAACTGGTATTGTATTAAATATTATAGCTTTAGTAGGCTTATTCCGTTTAAAACAAAAATTACTCCCTCACTATATTTTAATAATTTTTTGGATTGCCATTCTTGATATAATAATCTATTTCTACGCAAATCTCCATCAATTAAATGTATTATCAAATATATCCTATTATTTGGAAGATGGAGTAAGATTTTTTATACCCCCTTTAGTGTTTATTTATATAAAGTCTATTCTCTTTAATAATTCTCAATTAATAAAAAAAAGTTTATTTCATTTTATTCCGTTTATTATTTATTTTACTTTTTATACCGTTCTTGAATCTTTAAGTTCTGATTTTTTACACATCAAATTAATCGACGAATACATTAACTGGGCAGTGGTTCAAGATATTTATGGAATTCTATACTTCTTTCTCTCCTTAAAGCTTTTCTATGGGGCTAGGAAAGCAATAAAGGAAAGCTATTCTTATAATAACAACAAAGATTTTTTGTGGCTTGAAAAATTCCTAATAAGTTTTCTAATAGTGTTGGTCATTGATCTATTGATTACAATAAGTGAGGTTTCATTTGGGTATAGTGTTTCATGGGATGGCTATATAACTGTCTTTTTCATGATTGTTGCCATGGTCTACATAGGTTATTACGGACTTACACAATCCTCCATTTTTTTACCCTTTTTTTTGGTGCAGAAGCATATCCTAAACCTTGAAAAAGATTTTAGAAAAAAGTACTATTTAAATAAAAGTCAGAAAGATGTATTGCGAAAGAAATTTATTGAACTCATGCATGAAGAAAAACTTTACTTAGTACCAAATTTAAATTTGAAAATGTTAGCGGATAAAATGATGATTACACAACGAACATTGTCGGCTTTTTTTAATGAAGTTTTAGATAGCAACTTTTATGATTCCATAAATACTTTTCGAGTTGATGAAGCAAAAAGTAAATTAAAATCTGATGAAATAATAAATTACTCAATAGAAGGAATTGGACTCGCTTCAGGTTTTAGTTCGAAAAGTAGCTTTTATAGGGTATTTAAAAACAAAACCACTTTATCACCTCTTGCCTACAAGAAAAAAGCTGCAAAAGAGTCTCATAACTCGCAGTGAGACATCTCATGATCCAATGTTGGGGTTGTCTTCGTTTTAATATCTCATATTTGACCTAAATTTAAAAGAACTTATAATCACCAGTTCATTATTAAGTTTTATTTTTCAAGGTAATTTCTATCTAAAGGAGTGATTAATCAAATTAAAGAAGCTGGCAATCTAGTTAAATTCACCGATAGTTTGTGGTTATCTAATTTCTAATAAAAAATCAACCATGAAATCAATCAAGTATAGTTTCAATCAAATCATTTACTTTTTTACAGCAAGACAAAGAGATTATTCACTATGCTCCGTTAAGCTTATTTGTATATTATTTTTTGGACAAATGCAGGCTCAAGAAATAGAGGAACAGTTTATCATAAAGTCAGAATACTTAGTCACATTGCCCAGTAAATATCATGACAGTGTAGAAAAGCAATGGCCTGTACTCATTTTTTTGCATGGATCACGAGAAAATTCAACTCTTGAAAAAGTAAAAAATGACTTTTTACCGGTAACATTATCTAAGGATAAAACCCTACCCTTAATTCTAATTTCTCCTGTTAACGCTTATAACAAATGGAGCGTTGACATTCTTAATAAAATGTTAGATGATGTAATTGATAAATATAATGTAAATCTAACTAAGATCTTCCTCAGTGGCCATAGTATGGGAGGGTGGGCAACATGGGAGTGGGCTCTAGAAAGCCCTGAAAGATTTGCTGCAATAGCCCCTATCTCCGGTTCTTTTTTTAGAGAATTACAAAACCCTTGGAAGCTTAGACATTTGCCTATATGGGTATTTCATGGAGAAAAAGATCAAAATATAGATGTTTCCAATAATATAAAGACGATAAGTTTAGTTAAAAAATATAACAACAACGCGAAGATTACAATATATCCCGATGCTGGTCATGATATTTGGGATTGGCCATTTAAATATAATAATGTAATCCGTTGGATGCTAAACCAAAGCAAAGGAAATACTCTTCAAGTTACGCCAATTTTAAATAAGAATGAATATAAATCATATTGTGGTATATACACTACTAACAATCATAAAGATTCGATGCAAGTCCGATATGAAAAAAGTCAACTACGTGGCAAGGACAAATATGGAGACTTCATATTCATTCCAGAATCCAAGAATATGTTTTATCTTAAATCAGAACCTTGGGTTGGAATAGAGTTTATATTAAAAGAAAACAAAGTAATTGAACTTAATATTCTGGAAAATCATCGCTTAATAAAATTCGATAAAGTAGATTAAGCAAACTTATTATAAACAGTCAAGATTATGAATTATAAAACTTTAATGCGTGCTTTTTTTGTCTTAATTGCCAACACACAAAATCGAGTAGTTTTAAAAACAAATTAAGAAATATAAAAAATAACCAAACTCTATAGCCACTTATTAATAATTAAAATCAAATGAAAAACAAATACCAAAATCACTTTTCCCTCCTTACTTTCTTATCGAGAAAAATATTAATTACTTTATTACTTTTAATCTATTCTTTTGGGTCATTTGCTCAAAACCCTGTCTCCAAAATTAAAGATAGTACGGTATCAATGCCTGAAAAGATATTTGAAACGCTATGGCAGACATTTGAGGATAATTATGCATTTTTTGAATTAAGAAATGTTAACTGGACGTCTTCCTATAAAAAGTACAGACCAAAGGTCGATTCTATGACAAAAGAGGATAGTCTTTTCTCCATTCTATCCCAGATGGTTGCTCCTTTTAATGATGACCACATAAATCTTATCATACCGGGTATAAGAGAATTTACCGCTGAAAAACCATCTCCATTTTTGAAGGAATTTCCTGAAAAATCTTCAAGAGAATCTCTATGGCAGGTCATTGATACAACTCTTTATAGTTATGGATTTGAAACTTTAAAGTCTATTGGTCCTGAATACAGGGGTAAAAAATTGTTTTACTATTCACAATCCAACAATTATGGTTATATCAGAATAGGAAGATGTTTTGCGTCTGATGCCACATGGGATGATACTCAAGTGGATGTCGAACTATCCACTAAATTATTCGATTCAATATTACAACAGCTCAATAATTCCAAAGCCATAATACTAGATGTGCGTTCAAATATTGGTGGTGATGATGAATTCGCTTATGCCATTGCCGGTCGTTTCGCTAAGGAAAAAATACTAGGGCATTCAAAACAGGCAAGAATCACAGGTACTGATGAATATACACCATTAGAAAGGTGGTATATTGAACCACAATCAAGTAGTCAATATACAAATCCATTAATTGTCTTGACAAACGACCAGACAGCGAGTGCGGGAGATGTTTTTGCTATGATTATGAAAGAACTACCACAGACTACCATCGTAGGTGATAGAACATTAGGTATATATTCAGATATGTATGGTTTTAAATTGCCAAATGGTTGGTTGGTGTCCTTATCGAATGAAAAATACTTCTCAGCAAAAGGGGTTTGTTATGAGGGCATAGGGACTCCGGTGGATTTTCATGTGAGAAATACAAAATGTGATTTGATTAAAATGGAAGACCCTGTTGTTACAAAAGCCATGGAAGTCTTAAAAAAATAACTTAACACTTTTTTAGCACCTTAAAATAAGCGTTTTACAGGGCTTCATAAACTCCTTAAAGTTAAATAAACTTTTTCCATTTAATTGAACTATGCGTATTTAAACTCACTTTTATCTAGACTTTTTAAAGTAGTGAAATCGTATAAGGGGTACCCGTGGTTTTATATGAATTTTGAATGTCTTTTCAAGAGATGTAAAATTAAAACTTAAATATGGTACTTGATAATAAGAAAGTCTCTATTAAAAGCAATTGCCGCTGCAAATGATGATTCTTGGGAAAAGAGCACGCCATTAAAACGTTGAAAAAAGTAGAGAATATGTAAATAACTTTATTTCATCCATACCAAAACTTGGCGAATCTTTGATTCGATAAATTTTGGTATGCGCCCTAGCGGCAGCGACATGTAACGCTAAGAAATAAAGATTAGTAGGAAACAGAAAATCAATAATTTTCAAATTTCCTTTTTAGAATGGCAAGTTCTGTTGCTTCGATTTCCAGTTTATGATATGCCTTACCAAATCGAGGTTTAACAAGGGTAGTTTTTTTCAAAATTCGCAATATTCTTTTTCGCTCTTCATTTCTTTCATTTATCATGGCATCATACTTTTCTTTAGGTACAGTATCTTCTTTTAAGTTCCATTCTTCCCTTGTAAGTTTTTCAAACATAGGTTCAATGAACAATGGCTCTTCACGTTCCGCACATTCCAAACAAGTATTTCCCTCAAATAGCGTTTTTAGCATATCATGGGTGGGTTTGTGATATTTGCGTTCATGCTCCCGAAGTAGTTCAATGATGTAATCCAAACGTCCCATCATATATTTTTGGAACTTATAAAAGCTCATCATGAATGTACTTTTTGGAGTGATGTTCGCTTTTTCAAAGAAATCTATCATTGTATCGATAGTCTCTGTATGTGATTTGGTAACCGTCTTGGAATACTCCCGAAACCGTTCAGCCGTGATACGGTTTATGCTTATAGCTGAAAAAGTACTTTTTTTTTGTTTTGATATTTCCATTACTGTATTTTTTTTCAATGTTTATAGGGTTTTGCAATCGCTTTGATGCAAAATTGACACAATGTTTTATTTTTACAAAAACTATAAATCAAATAAGCAACTCATAATCAGTATTTTAATTTCAAATATTTCAATAGACCAAATTTCATTACTGTAAATTTTTCCAATGCTCTTGGGGCTTTCCAAGAGATTTGCTGCAAAATTTTATCGTTGAAAAAATTCAAATTACACTTAAATATCTGATTATCAAATATTTGAATAAACATAACGTCGCTTTAGCGCGTTACCCTCTTGCTATTCAAATCTTATCCGCTGCGCTACTAATTTTTGAATACCCGAAACCGAGTACAAATAAACCTCATATTAAATGTTGCACCCTATCTGGTTTTTGTTTGACACTTGTCTTTCCGAACGCTAAAAAACCAAACAAGAACCTTGTGCAAGATTAATTATGGCAAGATTTTGGACTGTTCGCTTTGTTTTATTTCGCTTGACTTTTGTTCCCTTTCTTTATAGTGGTGAATCAATAGGCTCATATCTTCTCCTACTTTCTTTTGTAATACTCTTGCATAAATCTGTGTAGTGGATAATTTGGTATGTCCTAATAGTTTAGATACTGTTTCAATGGGTACACCATTGGATAAGGTTACAGTTGTTGCAAAAGTATGTCTGGCAGAATGAAATGTAATGTGTTTATGGATACCACTGGCTTTTACAATTTCTTTTAGATATTGATTGGTCTTTTGATTGCTGAGTACAGGAAGTAGTTTTTCAGTAGCTTTACTTTCTTGCCTGTACTTCTCCATAATCTGTTTTGCTTTTGGGAGCAAAGGTATTTTTACCGCTTGATTGGTCTTTTCCCTTTTGGTATGTAGCCAATAGTTCCCATCTATACCAATCAATAGTTGAATTGGCTTCAGTTCTTTTACATCAACATAGGACAAACCTGTATAACAGCTAAAAAGAAATATGTCCTTTACACGTTCGTAAGTTTCACTCCTAAACGTAGTATTGACAATAAGGTCAATTTCCCTTTGGGTCAGATAACATCTTTCATTTTTAATATAGCTAAGCTTGTAGTTCCGAAATGGGTCTTTGTCCAACCATTCTAGCTTTACTGCAAGATTGGTCATTTTCATCAACCGTTCCAGATGTTTCATCGTACCATTATTGGTACAAGTCTTCCTCGCTTTTTTTGGTTTGTATGTTCTTATGTATTGTTCAAAGTCCGTTATGAATCGATAACTTAATTGTTTAAGGTAAATATCCTTTGTCTTTTGTTTTTCCGATAAAAACATATCAAGGTACTTCTTGGTGGAATAATAGTTCTTCATGGTACCTGGCTTTAAAACACTGTGCATGGTCATATTATGGTATTCTACCAGTTCCATTAGCGTTTTATGTTGGTCATCCTCGCCTAGATAACGGGCTTTTACGGCTTGTGGAGTAATCATCTTGTGTTCTTGGAGCAATTGCTTATGGCTATCCAATATTTGCCCATAGGCTTGATCCAAATAGTTGTTCAATATTCTAAGGTTTTGGGCATTTCCCTTTGCCCTGCCTTTGGAAGCGTCCCAATGGTTCACCGGAACGCTCCTTTTTAAACTGATTTCCGTGCGTTGTCCATTGACCGTGATACGGGCATAAATGGATAGGTTCCCTGAATTTTTACGTGTGTTCCTTGTAAAGAAAAGAACGGCGAAAGTGCTGTCTGTTTGCATGTTGTACGTCTTTAGATTAAACTTTGTTTTTCACAAAGACGAAAATCAAATCGCTTTAAAAGCTCTTAAATTTACAACAATTAGTGTGCCGAACAGTTCACCGAATCGTTCACCAATGCATTGGTTTTAAATGATATCATTTGATATCATTTAAAATGAAAAGCACTGATAATCATAAGATTAACAGTGCTTTGATATTGCCTATATGGCAGTTCGTCGGGGTGGCAGGATTCGAACCTGCGACCTCCTCGTCCCAAACGAGGCGCGATAACCGGGCTACGCTACACCCCGAATTGGTTATCTTTGTGGAATCAATCTTAGCAGACCAATTCCAGGCGGAGTTTATCCCACACTTGTTGCGGGAACTCATTCTTAATACAAACATTAAGAAATTTTCACTATTTAAAGAACTAAATTTTGAATATTAGTTTGCACTAATTTTCGGTGTGCAAATATAAAACTAAATCTTATTTTGGCAAGCAAATAAGCAAATTATTCAAATGCTAATTTATATATTCTTGAAATTGCGTTTGATAATTCAGGAATGCTAATAATCCTACTCTTTCTTATGGTTTCTTTCCCATCAAAAAACACTAAGATCGTGGGTTCTACAAATACACTATTTTTTGCAGAAACTTCAGGAGAAGCATTCATATCAACAAAATAAAAGGGAATCTTTGGAAAATTATCCTCCAATAAACCTAGCACTTTTGGTTCTAAAGCTTCACCTACATTGCAGCTTATGGTTGAAAAATAAAACAATACTCCCAGATTTTTATTAAGAGTTTCTTCAAATTCTTCCAAAGTGGTAACAGTGTTTAATTCCATTTTTATATTTTTAATGGAGCAAAAATACAAAACTGAAAATTTCAACACTCATTTTAGACTATTATTTTTTTTTATATCCCTATTAAGAAAAAAAATACCTAAAATCCAAATTAAAGTCAATAATTAATTATTTTTGCTCAACAAATAAAAAACAATAAGATGAGTGATACAATAGAAAGAATAAAATGTTTGATTATTGGTTCTGGCCCCGCAGGTTATACTGCTGCAATTTATGCAGCCAGAGCTGATCTTAAACCGGTTATGTATACAGGAATGCAAATGGGAGGTCAATTAACTACCACAACCGAAGTGGATAATTTTCCCGGTTACCCGGAAGGGTCTGACGGAACTGCAATGATGGAAGATTTTAAAAAACAAGCCGAACGTTTTGGTACAGAAGTTAGATTTGGAGTTATTACCGCAGTTAATTTAAGTAGTAAAGTTGGTGGAATTCATAAAGTTACTGTAGATGCTTCTAAAGAAATAGAAGCAGAAACTGTTATTATTTCTACAGGTGCAACTGCCAAATATTTAGGATTGGAAAGCGAACAAAGATTGATTGGAGGTGGTGTTTCTGCATGTGCTACTTGTGACGGGTTCTTCTATAAAGAACAAGATGTTGTTGTAATTGGCGCCGGTGATACTGCTGCTGAAGAAGCAACTTATTTGTCAAATATTTGTAAAAAGGTAACCATTCTTGTAAGAAAGGATTACATGCGTGCTTCAAAAGCTATGCAACACCGTGTTCAAAAAACAAAAAATATTGAAGTTATGTACCATACAGAACTCGATGAGGTATTAGGTGATAAAGTTGTAGAAGGTGTTAGAGTCTTCAACAACCAAACACAAGAAAAACAGGTGATTGATGTAACCGGTTTATTTATAGCAATAGGACATAAACCAAATACCGAAATATTTCAAAATGTTTTAGAAATGGATGAAGTGGGTTACTTAATTACAAAAGGGAAAACAACTAAGACAAATCTACCAGGAGTTTTTGCTGCTGGTGATGTGCAAGATAAAGAATATCGTCAGGCTGTTACCGCTGCTGGAACAGGTTGTATGGCTGCTCTTGATGCCGAAAGGTATTTAGGCGCATTAGAATAAAATCCTTTGCAAAACAAAATAAGATTAAAACCTTCTTTATTTAGTTAAAGAGGGTTTTTTGTTTTTATTTCCATACCATTCTAAAACCAGTAGAATAATAATCCCTAAAATTATAAAACCTATAGCCTGCCAGGTTGTTGAGTCTGCTAAACTAGGGATATATCGATTGTAATTCTCAATAACTTTATCACCTAAACTATCTACCAAAACCTTTCCGTTTTCGGATTTATAGATGGCTTCTTTCCATGGCCATACTATTCCTAAAGACCCTGCAATAAATCCAATGATCAATGCTGTTACAGTTTGATGCCAATGCTTTAACAGAAACCCAAGAATATGTGAAGTAATAACCAATCCAAAAACAGAACCTGCTGTAAAACTGGCAATGATCTTTAAATAACGCATACGTACCTGATCTTGAATAAAATCAAAGTTCCAAGTAAAAATATCAGCAATTATTTTATATAATTCATTTACAGAATCTACTAAAAGTAACACATAATTACCCAATAATATAAGAATAAAAGATCCTGATAATCCGGGTAATGTCATTCCGGTAACACCAATAATTCCACAGAAAAAAACAAACCAAAGATTATCATTTTCCTTTGCCGGACTCATAAAACTTATAGCAATACCAATTCCCGCACCAATTATAATCGTAATGATATTTTTTCGATTCCAATCTTTAAAGTCTTTTGCTATATAATAAATAGATCCTAATATCATACCAAAAAACAGACTCCACACAAATAGTTCATAATGTTTTATGAAATAATCAAGAACCTTTGACACACTAAAATAACTAAAAGTACTTCCGGCAAAGACCAACAATAAAAAACGACCATTAACATATTGATAAAAACCTCTAAATCTTTTATTTATCAAAAGCATCAAAGCTTTTCTATTTATTTTTTGCAGTGAATATATCAACTCTTCATAAAAACCGGTAACAAAAGCAACGGTTCCGCCTGATACACCAGGAACTTTATTTGCAGCACCCATTGCTACTCCTTTTACAAAGAGCAGGATTTTATCCGTTAAAGTACGTGTGTTTTCCACTTAATTCTCTTTTTTTACTGCTAACTTTTCTAAAAGTACAATAAACATAAACCCTACAAATGCTAAACCCACAGCAAAAAATAATTCATTTTCTCCCTCATAATGAAAAGGAGAAACACTTTTTTCCTGCAAAATTTTTAGCTTTCCATTGATCATTTCTGAATCGATTACCTTTTTCCATGGCCATATTTTATTCAATGATCCAATGATAAATCCTGTCAATGTTGCCAGTGTCAAATTTTGATAATTATCGAACAACCATTTTAATAGTCGTGAAAAGGATAATAGTCCTACAACTGCTCCAGCACCCAATAAACCTATAGTTTTTAAATCCTTGTCGTGAATAGCATCCAACACAGGCTTATACATTCCTAACAACAATAATATATAACTACCTGAAATTCCAGGAAGAATCATTGCGCAAATTGCCAATGCTCCTGATAAAAAAATATAACCACTTGAAATTTCAGCTGTTTGAGGTACTAAAGTTGTAATATAGTATGCAACAAAAGCACCTATTATCAATAAAATAACTGAAACCAGATTCCATTTTGTAATTTGCTTTGCTACATGAATAATACTTGCCAACACCAGACCGAAGAAGAATGCCCAGATCAAAACAGGTTGGGTTTCTAATAGATGCCGGATCAATTTTGCTAGAGTAATAACACTGATTGCAATTCCTATTAACAAGGATATTAAAAAATTACCATTGATCGATTGCCACATGGCTGCAAACCCTTCCTTTCTTAAAACCTTGAACGCATTTAAACTAACCTTATTGATTGAATCAATCAATTCTTCATATATTCCCGAAATAAACGCAATAGTCCCACCCGAAACTCCTGGCACAACATCTGCAGCACCCATGGCTATACCTTTTAATGTAATTATGATGTAATCTTTTAATTTTCTACTCACAAAAATATATGTTTACAATAAAAACCCAAAGATACATTATTTGTTTATCCCTGAATAGTGTAAAAACTAGAAAAACTTAGATTTATTATCTGGACGGATCGTATTTATTTATCAACAACTGAACTTCATCAAGTACAAATACGGTAGGATATAAATTTTGTATAATATGAAGGTCTTCCAAATCATTTTTTAATGCTTTTTCCAATAAATGAAAACCATCGGTATCTTTATGTAAAAGGAAAAACAACCCAGCCATACGGTAGGTAATTTCACTCTCTTCTTTATACTTTTCATTTGCATCAAATAATACTTGATTAGCCTCTTCAAACTCTCCCAAAAAGATCAAAACATCGGCTAAAGCCATATAAATTTCCAGACGGTCATCCTGTAAATCAATACACTTATAATAAGCTTTGGCTGCTTCTTCAAACAGATTTAAATTCAAATTTATTTCTGCAAATTGATGCCAGTACAAATAATTTTCTTCATCAATACTTAAGGCTTTATTTATATAATACAAGCCCTTATGATAATTTTCATTCTTTATGTGAAACTCTGTTAATGCAAGCCATCCTTTATCTAACAAAGGATCTTCATTTACAGTTTTATTATAAAAATCAACAGCTTTTTGAGGTTTCTCTAATTTTTCATAGCATTTACCTATTCGCAAATAAGCAAATGATGTTGGTGTGTCAATTTCCATTGTTTTGTGGTAAAAACTAATGGCCTCTTCATACCTTTCCAATTCTTCCAAAGTTTTTGCTTTTTCAAGATGAGCCCCTATAAAATTTTCATCTATCAATATGGAATAGTCAAAAGCTTCTAAGGCTTTTGTAAAATCTTCAACAATAAAATACTGTCGCCCTATTTGATGCCAGGCAATTTCACTATAAGGTTCATTTTCAATAAAATCACCTAAATAATTAATGGCCTCTTTATGCTGATCAAGCATATCATAACAATAGATTACATTATAGAGTGAAGAATAATTATCAAATGAAACATCCAAACTTTTTGCAAAATTAAAACGGGCTGTATCAAAATCATCTAAATGTAAATATTCCACACCTAACATAGATAGAATCTCTGCATCATCTTCGGTAAATAAAAGGGCTGTTTGCAAAGATTCAACAGCATTTTTATGCTTTCCTTTTTTGGAATAAATAGTTGCTTTTTGGATATAGATCTCTTCATTTGATGGTTCAATATCCTGAAGCTGATCTAATATCTTTTCTGCAATATCCAGCTTATCATCTAAAATGAGTAATTCAACCTGAATCAGTTTTAATACAACAGAAGAAGGGTGCTGTGATAAGCCTAATTTTATAGCCTTTTTAGCTAATGAAAACTTACCACTATCTACATAAAAAATAATAATTTGTTCAAATTCATTGGAGTCAAAAAAATAAACGCTATTTGTTTTTAGCATCTTCTCAAACTTTGATAATGGCAAATTATCGTTATTATTTGAAAATTGTGTCATAGGTTCCTCTTTTTTACTCGACACTAAAGTAGTATAGATTAAAGCTGTTTTTTTTAAACTGTTTATTTTTTCTTAACAATTTAATTAACATATTTTTTTATAAAAATATGACAAAAAATAATGTAACTTTGCCCGATTAAATAATGCATTTATTGCTACCATGGCCAAGAAGACCTTACTTAATGAAAAAGAGATTCACATCATTCTTCATCGTTTGGCTTGCCAACTTATAGAGAACCATCAGGATTTTTCAAACACCGTTTTAATTGGAATTCAACCAAGAGGTATTTATCTGGCAAATCGTTTGGTAAAACTTTTAAAAGAGGATTATAATATAAAACATATTACTTTAGGTGTGTTGGATATTACGTTTTACAGAGATGATTTTAGAAGGAGAGAAGATCCGCTTAAAGCAAATAAAACAGATATCAATTTTATTGTAGATAATACAAATATTGTCTTTATTGATGATGTTCTCTTTTCAGGAAGAAGTATAAGAGCTGCATTAACCGCTATACAGGATTTTGGCCGTCCGAAAAGTATTGAATTACTGGTTTTGATCGATAGACGATTTAGTCGCCACTTGCCTATTCAACCTGATTATAAAGGGAGACAGGTAGATGTTATAAAAAATGAACAGGTCAAGGTTGAATGGAAAGAGAATAGTAATTTAGATAATGTTTGCATCATTAATTGATAATATGGTTACTATTAAATGTCGTAAAGAAGGTTTAAATAACAAACAATTTCAAATAGAGAAATGACTCAGTTAAGTGTTACCAATCTGCTAGGAATCAAACATCTGAACAAAGATGATATTCAATTAATTTTCAAAACTGCCGATCATTTTAAAGAAGTAATCAATCGTCCCATTAAAAAAGTACCATCCTTACGGGATATCACTATTGCCAATTTATTTTTTGAGAACAGTACACGAACAAAATTATCATTTGAACTTGCTGAAAAAAGACTTTCGGCAGATATCATTAATTTTTCAGCTGCACAATCTTCTGT
>JADGEA010000528.1 GCA_016744615.1 Flavobacteriaceae bacterium | reverse complement strand
GCTTTGAATTCTAAAGCATTATTCTCTGGATCCATAAAGAACATAGTTGCTTGTTCACCTACTTTTCCTTTAAATCGAATATAAGGCTCAATGACAAATTTAATGTTTTTTGATTTTAACTTTTCTGCTAAGTTTTCCCATTGTTCCCATTCTAAAACTACTCCAAAATGCGGAACAGGAACCTCGTGTCCATCCACGGGATTAGAAATAGGGTTGGTATTAATTTTCATTCCAGGTTTTTGATGGATCACCAATTGATGCCCGAAAAAATTAAAATCTACCCAATGTTCAGAACTTCTGCCTTCGGTACATTCTAAAACATCTTTATAAAATTTTCTGCAAATCGATAAATTTAAAACGGGTATGGCAAGGTGGAATGGGTTCATGTTTTTTAATTAATTCATTAAAACTAGTTTTATAGTTTTTATATAATGATTGTTGGTTTTTAATTTAGCTATATAAACTCCGCTCGGAAATCCTTCAGCATTCCATTTTAGAGAGTTTTGACCTATTTGCCCTTCAATTGTTGAAACCTTCTGACCGTTTATATTAAAGATATCAATTTCAAAGTTTTCAATTGAATTGCTAAGTTTAAAAATTGTTTTTGTTTGAAAAGGATTAGGTACATTAAAAAAAGTAGAATTTGAAATAGTTATATCGTTGCTATTCAGATTAGAATCCATCATTAATTTTAAAGCTACTGGTCGGTGATCCGATATGTTTTCATCATACTCAGACCAACCATTTGTAAGGTATTCATCAATTTTTATGGTTGAAATTTCAGATTCATTATTCTCAAATTCTTCAAATAATTCATTTGTTATTAAAATATGATCTAAATGAGATGGCCAAGTAGGGTAGGACCAATTAGAACTATTTCCAGAAGCTATTTCAAAATCTGTGAATGCATAATTTTCAGAATCATTTAAAAACATTTGAAACACATTATTTTGAGGAAGATCTGTTATATCATCATTTAAATCTCCTAATAAGATTACATTTTCATTTAGAAAATTAGTGTCGATGTATTCTTTTAGTAAAAGGTTTGCTTGATACCTTCTTGTTTCTTGATCACCTGAATCGGTAAGGTCTAAAATGCCATCACCACAACATTTTAAATGATTGTTAATGATGATTATTCTATTATCCAAATAATTTAAA
>JADGEA010000527.1 GCA_016744615.1 Flavobacteriaceae bacterium | reverse complement strand
CAGGTGTTAATCCAGGTTTTACTCTACTCTTCGAAGCTTTGATAATTGAGCTATGTGCCCATATGCCGGTGCATTCAGTATGCCAGATTATCAAGGAACATGATAATAAAATATGGCGTATTTTGGAAAAATATATTGATCAATCACTTAAATTTGAAGATTACTCTCATATTACAGCTGTCGGCATGGATGAAACAAGCCGACGTAAGGGACACAATTATATTACACTCTTTGTTGATATGCTTAAGGGAAAGACTATTCACGTAACAAAAGGCAAAAATTATAAGACTGTAGGAGATTTCGTTGATGTCCTTGAGTCACGTAACGGAGATCGAAATCAGATCACGGATGCAAGCTGTGATATGTCACCTGCCTTTATAAAAGGCATAGCATCGTATTTACCCAAAGCCAATATCACATTTGATAAATTCCATGTTATAAAAATTATTAATAAAGCAGTAGATCAGGTACGAAGAGAAGAAGTAACAACGCAGCCAATACTAATTAATGCTCGCTATGTATTATTAAAAAATAAAAAGAATTTAACAAAAAAACAAAAGGAAAAAATGGAAGAACTTCATCTTCCGAAATTAAATCTAAAATCAATTCGAGCGTTTCATATCCGTGAAAATTTTCAGGAAATATACAAAGCTTCTACAGAAGAAGACTTTAAAATTTTGCTTAATAAATGGTATTTTTGGGCGACTCATAGCCGTCTTGAACCGATCATAAAAGCAGCAAACACCATTAAAGCTCATTGGGCTGGAATTCTTGAGTGGAAAAAATCTCAAATCAACAATGGCATTTTAGAAGGACTTAATTCTGTTATCCAGGCTGCTAAGGCAAAAGCAAGAGGATTTAAAACTTTTCGAAACTTCAGGATTGTTGTTTTTCTATTAACTGGCAAGTTAAATTTCGCAGTGTTAAATCCCAATGTAAATATTAAATAATCAAATTGGCTAACCCATATGAAATGGAAAAGAACCTTATTAAAAGTATTAGATTATGGAACTAAAAGAATTTATAAGTAAAAAAGTGGCTGAATATTACTGGAAAGATGACATCAACTGTGCCGCAACAACTCTCAAAATATTGTCAGAAATTTTTAAAACACCTTTAAATAATCAAATTATCAGCTCGGTTCTGGCCATGCCGGGAGCA
>JADGEA010000526.1 GCA_016744615.1 Flavobacteriaceae bacterium | reverse complement strand
GGTTGAAGCTATAGGGTTTGCCAAACAGCTTATTGTTAATGGAATTCAAGGCACTAAATCCATTCCAGTGGAACCATTTCGTCTGGATAAAATATTACAAACTCAACCCAGTCACTTTGAATTTATTATTTATTATCAAAATATTCGCTATCATTACGGATTTATTATTAATAATCAACGAGTGCTTGAAGAATGGTTATTTGTTACCCCTAACAAAAGAGAACTACGTTATTTCGAGCGTGTGACTTCAGAAACTGGCAAAGTTACTGTTGAATTGGGTGGTTCATTAGCGCGTAAAAATACTAAACAAAAACAATTTCTTGAATTTGTTGCTCAAGGCACACGCCCGAATCAACTCTTTTTAACCGAAGCCTTGGAACGAAATGTAGAAAAATTAAAACCACTCTATGAATGGTTTGAAAATGTTTTGCAAGTTGTGCCAGTAACTCCTCATTATTTGCCTTTGGAAATTAGAGCCAATAAAGAAAAACCCTTTATTAGTTTTTTAAGTGATTTTCTCAAACAAGCCGATACCGGCATACAGGGAATTAAAACGGTTGAAGAGGAATTAGATTACAATAAACATTTCCCCGGATTACCTGAACAAATACGACTAGAAATCGAGAATGATATTAGTTCTGGAAAAACAATTATTATGTTTAGTGAAGGTAAATCTTATACCCTATGTGCTAACGAATTGGGGGAACCGATACTGATTCGTTTAGAAGCACAACATCATGGATATGATGGAAGTGTTGTTTCTTTTGACTTTGCTAAAGAATCAGCGGGAACACAGCGACTTGTTCACCTATTACCTATATTAGTTGATTTATTAACTTCTGAAAGAGTTTTTATCATTGATGAACTAGATCGCAGTTTACATGCCTTACTACCCAAACTATTTTTAGAAAATTATCTAAAAGCTGTTTCCAAAAAACATCATAGTCAGTTAATTTTTACCACACATGATACCCATTTATTGGATTTAAATTTATTGCGTAAAGATGAAATCTGGTTTTTAGAAAAAAACGAACAAGGTGCCTCACAGCTTTATTCATTAATAAATCTCAAAATGAATTCAGACTTAAACATTCAAAAGGCTTATCTTCAAGGGCGATTTGGGGGAATTCCTTTTATATGGCACTGACACGGCTGTCAGTA
>JADGEA010000525.1 GCA_016744615.1 Flavobacteriaceae bacterium | reverse complement strand
TAGTTTAAATCAATATCATTTTCTTTAGCTAAATCATAACTATTTGTTGATGCAATTAATACTGAGCGATCTGAACCTTTCGCATAAAACTTATCCTCTATAACTCCATCTCCATCAAGTTGGATCTCTTGTGGATTTATTTTTTGTTTATTTTTAAGAGAAACAAAAAGCTCTACTATCTTACCTTGCTTGTTTTGAAACATAATACTTCTTCTTTTTAAAATTTTAAAAATAATATTTTTAATTATAAGCAACGAAATGCAAATATTTATTTATAAAACTTTAGTGATATGTATATTGATTTTATCTCTAAGAACAAGAGAATATTGAAGAAAATAAAGATAAGGACTTACGCCTTATCTTTTTAGGAAAATAAAATTATTTAATTTTACCTTTACCTTTACCAGTTTTACCCTTACGAGAAACCCAATTCATTAGAAGTTTATCACCTTTTACTCCACCTTTAAATTGAAATTTAAAGATTGGATTTTTTGATAAAAACTGAGAAGTTGAACTTTCAAATACTACTTCACCATTTAAAGTAGCTTGGATATGCGTAATAAAATCCGCATTCTCTCTATCTCCAGTTTTTTTCTCTGCTTGGTTATATGTAGTCATTGAGTGTTTAGCCATTGCTTTTACTTTTACTACGCCATTTTTTAATTTTGCTTTTACTTTCATAAATTGTTCCTTTTATATAATTTTTGTCTAGTTCCCATGCTTTGCTTGGGAATTTATACTTAACCTTCACATCCACCTTTAGCAACAGTTAAAGTTTTCTTAGCAAAATATAATTTTCCATCAAGACCTTCAACTACAACAGTAATACTTCCAGAAGCACCCATTTTAATTTTGATTGAAAAATTTGTTACTGTATTCTTATGAATCGTATTTACACATACTGCAGCTTCAGGATTTGCATCTTGAAATACTGCTATTGTTTTTGCAGGTATAGTTGTTGAGTAATCAACTGGAATTGCTCCACCATTTGCAGCTACATCTGGTGCTTTTAGTTTTACACCTTTTTCTATCATAGTATTTGTACCGTACATTGCTTTGATAGCTTCGTCTACTTTATGTGCTGACCATACAGCTGGTTTACTTTTTCTAAAGTCTTCTGCTCTCACTGACGCTGGTACAACTGCTAGGGCTAATGCACCTAGTGT
>JADGEA010000524.1 GCA_016744615.1 Flavobacteriaceae bacterium | reverse complement strand
TCCCTTAAACTAACTAAACTTGAATATATCTATGCTACCAAAAAAGTGACAACTGTGACTAGTCAATGTAAATCAAAAAATGACCAAATCAAGCATGTGGAATGTAATGATTGCTCTATGAATTCAGTTTGTCAGCCTGTGACAACAGCAAAACAATCCATAAATTTATCTGAGAGTTACTTACACAAAAGGATTGAGCTCAAAGTGCTTTTTCAGCAATCAGCACCTTTAACTAATATTTATGCTGTAACCTCTGGTACATATAAATTATGTCAATACAATAATGATGGTGAAGAAAATGTGATTGGTCTGCGTTTTCCTGGCGAACTTATTGGTGAAGATGCCTTATATTTACAAAAATATAATTACACTGCAATTGCAGTTGGTGACAGTTCAGTTTGTAAAGTTTCCGTTGAACAAATGACTTCTTGTGGTAAATTAGTGCCTGAAGTTCAAAATAATTTTATTGAGTTACTAAGCCAACAAAGTTATGTCAGACAAAGAAACTTTCAAGCATATATAGGTAAAAAGTCCGCAGATAGTTTATTAGCAGCATTTCTTTTAAATATTATCGAAAGAAACGCTGATTATACAGGTAACAATGATTTCATCGAATTACCCATCAGCCGAAATGACATTGCTAATTTTTTAGGTTTACGCAGAGAAACCTTAAGCCGTGTTTTCTCTAAATTTCAAAAAAATGCATTAATTCAAGTACAAGGAAAAAAAATTCAGTTACTTGAACAAAATGAATTAAGTAAATTAGCTGGTTTTTAAAGCTAATATGTATTGTTAATTAGTTGTATTTGTTTAAATTTTCATTCTGCTAATTGGCGCCCTAATTCCCTATCACTTTTCTTATACCCATACAACTTTTATGGTCAATAGGGTTTAAACTTGATCTATGTCAAATTTAAACAACTATAACAGTTGATTTATATCATCGCCAAGAGGTAAAATCATTTTGTATATAACACATTTAGTTACATCTTGTGATATATATCAATGCCATTTGGCAAACAAACAGAAATAGTATAAGTATTATTCATTTTTCATTTACTAAATAAAAAATGAAGTTAATAAAAACTATTCTTATTAATAATATCACTGCGGAATCCATAACATGACTCAAAGTAATACGTCAGCAGTAGACTACAACTTCGATG
>JADGEA010000269.1 GCA_016744615.1 Flavobacteriaceae bacterium | reverse complement strand
AAATTGTTGCTACAGCTAGACTTATTCCTAATGTTTTTATCATCTTTCCCTCTTTTTTATAATAGTTTTTGATTTAGAGACGGTTGCCTCCTAACGACTCTCGTGAGCGATAATTTCCCGCTAGGGTAAATTATTGGTCTCCTCGTTCTTGTTATATGTTTATGTTAGTTCCACAACTTCAATACTTTTTGAATACTTTAATGCTTCATCAATAAAGATTTTCATTGCTTCTCCAACAGTCTTTTGGTCAACTTGATTGTCCAATAAATAAAATCCATAATCTTTTACTGAATAGTTATATATTTCTGTCATTTGACTGCTGATTGGTGATGGTAGTTTATTTAAAACTTCACGTGATTTGTATGCTTTTGGCATATCAAAAATTATTTTATATTCTTTGCTCATTATTTTTCTTCAGGTAAAAATTCAATTATATCTTCAAGGAACTTAGCACTGATTTGTCCAGCTGTACCGATATGTTCACTATCGGGTGGTATCTGTAATTGGTCACATATTTGTTTATAGACTTCTGGTTTTGTAGAATTTTTATTTAAATAATTTGTAACTTCGTGACTTATCTCAAGTAGTCCATCTTTTGAAATTGTATCATTTCCCGAATTATAAAAATTTCTAGAAGGAGTAGAGTTTAATTTTTTAAATAACTCTTTGACTAATTCTTTTTTTGTTGGCATTGTAATTCCTTTTTTGTGTATATAACGACTGTCGTGAGCAATAATTTTTCCGCTAGGGTAAATTATTGGTCTCCTCGTACTTGTTATAAATCTTTTAATTTATAGGCATAGTAGCTATTTTTAAAAGTTTCATTAACTAAGCCTTTTCTCGGTGATGCTTCAATACCTTTAAAATCAATATCCATACTTTTGAATTTAATTTTTTCATTAGTTTCTATCATATTTAAAAAATCTTCTTTTGAAGATGGTTTTAATATATCTATTAATTCATCAATGAATTTTGATTGTGAAAACTTTATATTAGTTTCAATACAGATTACTTCTTTTATTAAAATACCACCAAAATTTGTACCATTTCCAAAAGTGAAATCTAAACCTTTATGTTTATATTTTGGATTTATACTAATTTTATGAAGATACCATACAGCATTTAGTAATTGTCTTTCTTTAGCGCGTTTGTATTTTAAAGCATGACTGTTTTCATCTTTATGATTTGTATCATTATAGTAGTAAAATTCAACATTAAAGATTCTATATTTTTTTGAATTTACTAATAAAATATGCTTATTTAAAATTTCATTTGCTATTCTTTGAAAATCATTTTCAATTGTTTTTACACTTGTATCATTTATTGTTAAGTCCAAGAAGTTCCTTTGTATTTATAACGTTTGACTTGAGAAATAGTTTTGCCCGCTAAGGTAAACTATTTCTCTCCAAGGTGTTGTTATATAGTTTGTCGAATAAACTTATAGTTTACTAATGATTGCATCAATAGAATGCGAGTTTATAATTCCAGAGTTTTCAAACAAAATCATTCTTTCTTTTCCGTTTTTATCATATAAAACTTCTTGTTGTTGTACGTAAGAAGAGGTAACTCCAAATATACTCCATTCTTTAGTATTTAATTCTGCTAAACAAGGACCACCTGAAAAACCAGGATTATTATGTCCATCAAGTAAAAATCCAATTGAGTTTCCTTGAGTATCATAAGCATCACCTGCAACGATTGCTTTCTTGATAATAGGTGCTCCTCTTGTCATTGTAGACACATTATTATTTTGTAGGTTATATGGATAACCAAAAAAATAACTATCACCGGCTAAAACGAGGTTATCTGTTGTGTATTTAAATGATATAAATTTAAGTGCTTTTAAATATTTATTATCTATTAATATTGCAGCAATATCTACTTCTGGATTATCTGGGAATATTATTTGTTGAAAATCTAAAACTTCCCAACCAGCTTCCATGTTAATATCAATTTTAGTTGCATTTGAAACTACATGTCTTGCTGTAATCAAATATGGTTTATCATTTTTTAGTATAGTAAAGCAAGTTCCAGTAGATGATTCATTTACTTTAATTTGATGAACTATTTCTAAAATATTATATGGTAACATCGTATTCCTTTAATTATATAACGACTGTCTTGAGAAATAAGTCGCCGCTAGGCTACTTATTTCTCTCCAAGTACTTGTTATCTTTTTAGTGTATATGTTATCTTTGCACCATCAATAACAATAAGTTTTTCTTTAGCCATAGCTTTAATAATAGCATCAAGTTGGTTGTTATTTAGACTTCTTGCACAGATTGAGTTTATGGTATTAGATAGAGTTTCAACCTTTCTAGGTTTTGCATTTCCTCTTTTGATTAAGTAGTCAACAATTAAATTTATTTTTTCATTAATAGGCAAGGTTTCACAGCTTGATTGTTTTAAAGCAGGAACTTCACTAATGTCATCATAGCGATTTATTAAAGTCTTTTTTTCTCTAAGATGTTTAATTAATATATCAAAGCCAGTATCTTTAGTGATTATATGAAAATATCCTTCAGGGTCTTTTTCATATAGTTTACCAAGGTAAAATGTAATGTGAAAATCTAAAGCATTTTTGCCATTACCACTAATTATTACATATTCTGCATTATGTCCTAAATCTTGCATTGATGTTGCAAGCTCGATAGGTATTTTTGTTTGATTTGCCCCAACAAATATAATAATTTTAAAAGGGTAATCTTTTGGAAATTCAAAAGATGTTGGTTGAACATTTTCAAAATCAACAAAAATGTAATTATTTCTCACTTTTTTTGTATCACTCAACTTTTTTCCTTTGAAATGGTTTTATGTAAGATAACGGCGAAGCTGAGCTCCATTAATGTGTATTTCAGAAAATTCGCTTGCGATTTTCTGGAAGACACTTTGATGTGGGACTCCTGACTTTTGTTGTATGTAGCGTAGCGAAATACGACAAAAGGCTGGTGGCACGTTTAGGGCTCAGCTTCGCCGTTGTACGTTTCCGCTCCGCGGGAACGTACAACGGTTGAGTACAAAAATATGTTACCTGCTTTTGTAGTCTTTTAAGTTCTACAATGGTATCTAAATCTTTGAAGTTTTGAAAGTTAAAAATCGGCTGTGGTAACATATTTTTGTTGCTATGATTTGTTATGTGTTTTGAACCTTAAAAGTGAATATTTACCTCCCCCCTTTTTTTTGTATTTATCCTCTATACTGATAAACTCAATGCACTTTGTTCATTTGATTGCTCAATTTCTCGTTGAAAACTTACATACTCACTAGCTAGAGATTTTATCTGAAGTTGTTGAGAGTTTTCTAGAGAAGCAGTTTTATTTTTCTCATCATACAAAAGTTTATTTACAGAATTAGATAAATATTTATTTAGCTCATTCCCAACGCTAGGGTTTTTCAAATCAACGTCTTGGATAGCATAAAGCACTTCAAGTACCTTTTTATTAGTAGCACTTAGCCCATCTCTTTCTTGTCCAACTTCAAGAGACTTTATATGACTTTTAAGATAGGTAGATGGATTCGTAACACCTAAACTTTCGTAAGTAATCATAGTCCTTTCCATTTTCGATTTTATTTGATATATCTCTTCATCTGAAGTGATTCCCATCTCTTCAAGTTTATTATTCAAAGCTTGATTTTGGCTTGGACTTAAACCCTCTATAAAATGATTTTTCCACCTTCCACCTTGCTGTTTATTTAATTCATCTTGAAAATTAACAGTTGAGTTTTGTGTTTGATTTACGCTTTTATCGTTGTGCGTATGTTGTTGAGCAATAGATGTAACATTCATTTTAGGCTCCAGTTTCTTAGATAAGTAAAGTAAAGCAAGTTATATTCCATTAGCTGTGTTTGAATGTAATATTGCTGTAACTAATTGTGGATAGAACAAGGAGTTAAAATGAAGAAAACTTTTCATTTGTTGTTAATGTTATTTGTGTTCCAAAGTGTTGCTTATGCTGCAGACTCATGGGATTTTAAATCTGTTTCATCTAATATAGCTGGTATAGAAAGTCTTACACATCAAGGTAACCTGCTTAGCAGATACACTACCGAACCACATAGTGGAACAGTAACGGTCAGGTTGACAGCAATGGGTTCTTATTCTACAGAACATAGAGTTAGATATAAAATAAGTGGTGCTGCTGCTTGGACATACCTAGAATATTCAGATTATCAGGATGTGCTGATATATGATATAAGTCAAGGAGGATGGATAATAGCAGGTTATGACTTTGATTATGAAGTTGAAACTGTTGCTGGGACAAACTACATTGTTCAAGTAATTAATATTTTAACAAATCTTCGAGAAGATCAGGTAATAATATATGCTGAGGATCCTGTAGCAAATGTT
>JADGEA010000268.1 GCA_016744615.1 Flavobacteriaceae bacterium | reverse complement strand
TTCTATTCTACAAATTAATGATGCCGAAAATTATGTACGTTATCATGTTGTCACTCTATTAGAAAACATTCGTAAATCTAATACTAAAAATAAATTAAAGTCAATAATTTTGGGATGTACACATTATCCCTATTTGATTAAAGAAATTAACATGGTTTTAAATGAATTATTTAATTATAAAACTAAAAATGGTGTTTATTTATATAGAGATTTTATGGCAGAAAACATCATATTAATTGATCCAGCTGTTAATACAGCTAAAGAGTTATATGAGTATTTAAATAAGAAAGATCTGTTTAACCCTAATGGGAATATAAAAGATAGTGAATTTTACATTAGCGTACCTAATATAGATAATGAGAATATCCAGATTGAAAATGATGGACGATTTACTTATGATTATAAATATGGAAGAAATGCTGGTAAAATTCAGGAATATGTAAAAGTGGTGCCATTTAGCAGAAATAATATTTCTGACGATATTTTAATACGTTTTCAAGAGCAAATTCCGTATGTATATCAGCTAATGCAAAATTTTAATACAAAAAGTAGTAAAACCAAAATTTTAAAACAGGAAGACAAAATTTAAAATTAACTAAAATGAAAAATATTACATCAGTTTTATTTTTTTTATTACTGAGTTCGTTTTTAGTAGCACAAACAGCAATAGGTAATATTGAAAATTATATGGATAATATAATTGATAATATGCCAGGTAGTTCAGGAGATAATTATGTTATTCCAAATGCTTCTGAATTAAATAAATGGAATGCTATTATTGATTTTATAATAGTTGAAAATCTGATAGAAGCAAGATCAAATGCTGATGAATTGAACTATCAGGTTACTGAATTTACAGATACTTCCATGACACCAAATCAGATATTTTACATTTTAGAAGAAAAAAATACACAATTCAATTATTGGGGGACATATGTTTTTAGTAAAACACCAACACGTAATAATCTAATCATTCAGGCACCACATTCAAAATATGATACTAATACTGGTAAGCAAGCTATTTATTGTTTTAAAAATAATGTAGCAAGAGCTGTTTTTATCAATGGTACTCATCGATGTAATAGTGATGATTTTTCAACTTGTTCAGGTACAACAACTGCCTGTGGAAGTAGTGATAATTATAAAATGTCTGATCTTGCACATACAACTATATCCATGTTTCAAAAAACAACAGAAAATATGTTTAATAGCATTTCAAATTTTGTTTTTGTTCAATTACATGGTTTTGGAAAAGATCAACAGATCCATACGTAATAATGAGCAATGGTACCAGAGAAACCCCTGCGATTGATTATGCTGATTTAATAAAAGAAGCACTTATAGAACAAGATAATACCTTAACTTTTAAATTGGCACATAAAGATCAAAACTGGACACGTTTGATAGGGTTTACAAATACCCAAGGGAGAATGATCAATGGTTCACCAGATTATTGTAATACGTCTGCCACATCAACTTCTGGAAGATTTATTCATATTGAACAAGAAAAATCGAAATTAAGAAATAATGAAATAGGTTGGGCAAAAATGAGCAATGCACTTTCAAATGTTTTTTCAAGTACTCTTGGCATAAACAACCTTGAGATTGAAAACTCTATTATAATCTCCCCAAATCCATCTTTTGGGTTGGTTAAAGTTAGAGGTAAAAATATTGATAGTATTGAAATATTTAATATACTTGGACAAAAGTTGAGTTTCGTAAATAATTCAAATTATAAAGATGTATTATTTGTCGATTTAAATAATATGGATCGAGGTATTTATTATTTTAGAATTAATTTTAAAAATAAAATTTCAATAGCAAGAAAAATAATTCGTCTTTAAAATGAAAAAAAACCAAGTTTTTTTGACAAACTAAAAACTAGATTTTCTATAGATCACATTCCTACTTTTTAAATATTTCAAAACAAAATCATAACAAGACTTATGTTTACCAACCAGTTCCGGAGGGGAAACACCCTTTTCTGTAAACAGATTATTTAAAACCAATTGGGCAGCTGCTGTTGCTGTATATCCTGTAGTTCTTGCCATTGACGAAGTTTGTGTTTCCTTACAATATCCATCATACAAATCATAGATAATTGTCTTATTTTCACCTTTTTGATCGACTCCTTTTATGGTGATCTTCATAACTGTTAGTTCTTCCTCCTCTTTTTCCAATAACCATTCCTTAAATAAAATTTTATTGGTAAAATCTATTGGAGATATTTCAATTCCATTGACCTCAATTATATTGGAGTCAAAAAAACCGCTTTTTTTCAATACCTGTATATATTCTACATGACCAGGATATCGCAATGTTTTTTCTTTCATATTTGGAATGTGCGGCATGGTATAGATCAAAGATCGCAACCCATCTGAATTGAAAGATTCTAAGGTGCCAATTGTATCAAAATCAATCAATTCTACATCGCTCAAGGCTTCTTTTGTGACAAGTTTGTTGTTTTCCACATATCTTGCAGGTCTTGTATATTCTTCAATAACATCAATAGGAGAGAAGGGGGCTTTATAATTAAAAGGCCATTTTTTTGTTTTGGGTAACCCACCAACAAGGCATTCAAAATCAGTCACTAACATACGCTCATTATGATACCCCAAAAGAATATTTCCCATCCCAGGAGCTACTCCACAATCTACTATTGCAGTAACTTTATTCTCTTTTGCCAGATCATTTAGTTCGAGTGCATTTTCAGGAAAAAAGGAAATGTCTACAACATTTTTTTTGGCTTCAATTATGGTTTTTAAAGTATGGTAACCTAAAAAACCAGGCACTGCACAAATTACAAGGTCATAAGATTTCAAGGTTTCAATAAGTTTTTCTTTCTTAGTAACATCAATTTGTAATGTTGTGATGTTAGGTTGTTTTGCTTTGATCTTATTTAAAGAACTTAAATTAAGATCAGCAGAAGTAACCTGATGGTTTTTTGCAAGATCTATTGCCATGGCACTACCTACCATTCCGGCACCTAAAACTAATATTTTATACATTTTTGTATGATTTTTTATAATTGAATATTAAATATGGGAAAGTGAAATATTGTAAAAACAAACTATAATCCTGGAATATAAACCCAGGGAAATTCAGAAAGTTTTTTATGAGGAATAATAGCATATTTAAATATACAACTCTTTTTGTGATGCTAAGATCTGTAGTTTTTTCCTTGCCAAAGGTTTTTTTCGACCAGATATTTATCAATTTTAGCAACAATTTCAAAGTTTTTGAGTCCGTTCCATTTGGGAGCAATTAATAAATCTAAAGGTGCTTCACTAATGAATCGTTCAATAATAATATTAGGTCGCAAATAGGTAATGAATTCAGTAATAAAAGCAATATAATCTTTAGCAGTAAAAAGATCAAAATCTTCTGGATTTCTTTTGTATTGTACTGCCATTACTGAATTTTTGACAATTTGTAGGTGGTGAAATTTTAGAGTTTGAATAGGTAAATCTGATATTCTTTTGGCATGTTCTAGTAATTCTTGTCGGTTTTCTCCCGGTAAGCCAATAATTAGATGAGCTCCAAGATCGATTCCTTTATTTTTACATAGATCAAATGCCTTAATAGTATCTTCAAATGTATGGCATCGATTTACTTTTAATAGAGTTTTATTTAAAGTGCTTTCCACACCAAATTCAAGTGATATAAAATATTTTTTAGCAAGTGTAGAAAGATATACAATTAGCTCTTCTGAAATGCAATCGGGGCGTGTTCCTATTACCAATCCAATAATTCCAGGTACATTTAATGCTTCTTCATACAATGCTTTAAGCGAATTTAAATCAGAATAGGTATTGGTATAAGCCTGAAAATAAGCTAGATATTTTTGATCTTTATATTTTTTAGAAAAAAAAGAAATACCATCTTCTAATTGTTTTTTGATGCTTTTATCCGGTTTGCAATAATTAGGATTAAAAGTGTTGTTATTGCAATAAGTACAACCTCCATACCCTTTACTACCATCTCTGTTGGGGCAGGAAAAACCGATATCAAGGGAGATTTTCTGAACTCTTTGTCCAAATCTTTGTTTGATAAAAGAGGCGTAATTTAAATATCTTTTTCCGGTAAAAATCATAGTTGGATTTTGTTGAGCAAAAATATCAAAATAAAGAGAGATTGGTTTAATTTAGCAAAGCAATTATGGAAAAAATGATAAAAATAAAGGAGGAACTTTTGAAAAAATGTACTGAGGTGGTTGGTATTAAATATGAAACTGTTACTAAAATAATGGTATCTAATAGGAAGGCGTTGGAATCTGAAACTAAAAGTTCTGCTGGAGATAAACACGAAACAGGGAGAGCAATGCTTCAATTGGAAATGGAAAAGGCATC
>JADGEA010000523.1 GCA_016744615.1 Flavobacteriaceae bacterium | reverse complement strand
ATGCATATGCACATGGCTATTGTCGTAGATGAGTATGGTGGTACTAGTGGACTGATTTCTTTAGAAGATATAATTGAAGAAATTGTAGGAGAAATTAGTGATGAATTTGATGATGAAGACCTTATTTTTTCTAAACTCGATGAGAATACTTTTGTCTTTGAAGGTAAAACTCCTATGAAGGATTTTTATAAAGTTATAGATTTAGAAGACCCAACTTTGTTTGAAAATACAAAAGGTGATGCTGAAACCATTGCAGGTTTTTTATTAGAAGTGTCCAGAGGCTTTCCTAAAAGAGGTGAAGTAATAAAATTTCATAACTATACGTTTACTGTTGAAGGATTCGAAAATAAACGAATCAATCAAATTAAAATTTCTATAAAATAATAGTATGCGTGTTATCTTATTGCTTCTTACGATATTGATCTTTGCTTCTTGTCAAGATGAAGTTGTTATAAAACCTAAAGCACATCTTCGTTTAGAATACCCAGTAGCAAATTATGAGGAAGCTGATATGAATTATCCCTATCAATTTCAAAAAAACAAGGAAGCGATTCTTATTAAAAAAAGGAATAATGCATTGAATTTGTATTATCCTACAATGAAAGCCACCCTTTATTTAACCTATCAAGAAGTAGGCGAAAATAATTTGGATTCCTTATTAAGAGATGCTCAAAAATTAGCTTATGATCACGCTGTTAAAGCAGAAAGTATTCCGGAGCAACCTTTTGTAAATATAGATAATGATGTTTACGGTATGTTTTATATGATCAACGGAAATGCAGCAACTCAAGCCGAGTTTTATGCAACAGATAGTTTACAACATTTTATAAATGGAGCCTTATATTTTGAGGCAAAACCTAATTTCGATTCTATTTATCCAGCAGTTATGTATCTAAGAAACGATATGAGGATGATTATGGAAAGTTTAGAGTGGAAAAAGGAAGAATAGCAAACTGAAAAAATTTTAAAATAAAAAAAACCATTCCTTTTAATTGGAATGGTTTTTTTTATTTTAATAAGAATTTGGTTTATGCTTTGTCAGCACAACATGCTTCTTTGCAATCTTCTTTACAACCCGATTTGTCACCTGCTTTAGCTCCATCAGTAGAAAAAGATTCTACAGTTTTCATTCCATTTACAGAATAAGTGTCGCTTGCTTTTGTAACAGTGTTTTCT